>DASWBQ010000232.1:0-12298 GCA_036390535.1 Gemmatimonadales bacterium
ATCGCCGGGGTGGTGATGACCAGTATCGAGGCGGAGGGGCGGGCGGGCAGACGGGCGGACGGGCGGACGGGCGGACGGGCGGACGGTCAGCAGGTCGCCAGCTTGTGGGAGCGCAGTCTCGACACGGCGACCGCGGCATTCGGCGAGGTGTTCGGCCTCGAGCCGGTAATGTGGTCCGCCCTGGAGGCCGATCGGTACCTGCAGAGGCCCAGTGATTCGGCGGTGAAGAGTGAAAAGTGACGAGTGAAGAGTGAATGGCCGAAGGTGAGGGCCGGCAGGGAACCTGTGGGCCACTTGTGACGTTTCACTTTTCACCTGTCACTTTTCACTTGTCACTTTTCACTTGTCACTCGTCTCCGACGACTCACGACTCATGACTCCCTTCGATGCCCGCCCCACCGACCGGCCACGTCTTCCCCCCGGCCAGATCGAAACCCGCAAGTGGCCGGTACTGCACTACGGCAGCGTGCCGCGAGTCGACCCGGCCCGCTGGCGGTTCCGGATCTGGGGTGAAGTCGAGCAGCCGACGGAGCTGGACTGGGCCGGGTTCGAGGCCTTGCCCCGGCGGGAGGTCCTCTGCGACATCCACTGCGTGACCACCTGGAGCCGCTATGACAACACCTTCGCGGGGGTCCCGGTTCAGGAGGTGCTCCGGCGGGCCCGCCCGACGGCCGCGGCCCGCTTCGTCCTGGTCCACGCGGCCCCGGACTTCACCACCAACCTCCCGCTGGCGGACCTCGACCGGGTGGAGAACCTCCTGGCCACGCACCACAACGGAGAGCCGCTGACGGCCGAGCACGGCGGCCCGGTGCGTCTGGTGGTACCGCACCTCTACTTCTGGAAGAGCGCCAAGTGGGTCACCGGCCTCGAACTGCTGGCCGAGGACGAGCCGGGGTTCTGGGAAGAGAATGGGTACCACATGCGCGGCGACCCCTGGGCGGAGCAGCGGTACGGGCGGCCGGATCCGGCCAGGATGCGGCGGGGACCGAGGAGTTAGGAAACAGGAAGCAGGAAACAGGGAACAGGCATCGGCTGGGGGAGGCCCGTGCGCCCTGTTTCCTGTTTCCTGCTTCCTGTTTACTTATCTTGCGTCATGGCACATCACGGCCCGCATGGGGAGAGAGCCGCCCAGGCGGAGCGCATCGTCGGCGACATCATGCGAGCGGCGATGAGCTGGGCCAAGGAAGTGCCGACCCCCCTGCACCGCCCCATCCGTGCCGTCTGCGTCCGGTTGGCCGAAATGGTCGCCGACCAGCGCCACTACCTGGCCCCGCCCAACTCACCGGAAGGCACGACGCCGACCGTCCTCGAGCTGGTCGCCGAGCAGCTTCGCCGGCCTCCGGTGACCACGGGGATCGAGCAGGACCTGACCGACCTGGAGGAGCGCGAGCTCCGCGCGACGGGGTCGTGGTCCCTGGTCGCCAACCCGCACACGGAATGGCTCACCACCGCCATCGCCTATCTCGAAGCGTGCGGCCGGGCCCTGCCCGCCGGACAGCGGCCGGATGAGTACTGGGCCGACGACGTCGTCGGCGGGATCGTGATGTCGGTCAAGGCGATCCTCGGCGCCGACGACCTGCACTCGCGGATCGAAGAGGAGTACGGCGGGAGGGAGCGGGAGAAGGCGGGAGAGGACGGGACCGGGCGGGAGGGAGCGGAATAGAGCGGGACGGAACGGGAGGGAGCGGGGTGTGGGGCCACCAGCCCCTCCCGCTCTCTCCCGCTCCTTCCCGCCCGCTACCGTCCTTTCTCCGCGAACAACTCGAAGAACTTGCCGAACACCTCGATCCCCTCCCACAGCTGGTGCAGGTCCAGCTTCTCGTTGGGAGAATGGAGGCCGTCGTCGGGGAGCCCGATCCCGGTCAGGAGCACCGGCGCACCGGCCAGCCCCAGCATCGGCACGATCGGGATCGACCCGCCGGCCCGCACCGCGACGGTCTTCCTGTGGACCACCGACTCGAAGGCCTCATCGAGCACCGCGAAGGCGGGATGGGTGACGTCAACCTGCACCGGGTCCGCCCCGTGGAGCAGCTTGACCTCGACGTCGGCGTACGCCGGCGCCAGTTCCCGTACCGCCTTGGCCAGCCACTTCCCGGTCTTCTCGTAGGTCAGCCCGGGAACCAGCCGCAGGCTCACCTTGGCCACCGCCTGGGCGGGGATCACCGTCTTGGCGCCTTCCCCGGTGAAGCCGCCCCGGATGCCGTGCATCTCGAAGGTCGGCAGCGCCCAGATCCGCTCCAGGACGCTGTGGTGCTTGAGGCCGGTCAGCGCCTTGCCGGTCACCTCCTCCTTCAGGAACGACTCCTCGCTGAAGGGCAGGTTCTTCCAGGCCCGCCGCTCCTCGCGTGACGGCGGGACCACCGCGCGGTAGATCTTGGGAAGCTCGATCTTGCCGGAGGCCTTCTTGAGGCGGCTCAGCAGCCGGACCATCTCCTCGATGGCGTTGGGCGCCGCCCCGCCGTAGGTCCCCGAGTGCAGGTCCCGCTGGGTGGTCCGGAGGTGGATCTCCGCGTAGCACATCCCGCGGAGCGCAGTGTAGACCGCCGGCCAGCCGGGCGCGAAGTACGACATGTCCGCGACCACGACGGCGTCCGCCTTGGTCAACTCGGGCCGGCTCCGCAGCAGCGAGGTGATGTGCTTGCCTCCGCTCTCCTCTTCCCCTTCGATGATGAAGTTGACGTTGAGCGGCGGCCGCCGGTTGCCGTCGAGGACGGCCTCATAGGCCTTGAGGAGGCAGTAGACCTGGCCCTTGTCGTCCACCGCGCCGCGGGCGTAGATCCGCCCATCGCGAATCGTCGGGGTGAACGCGGGAGTGACCCACTCCTCCAGCGGGTCCGCCGGCTGGACGTCGTAGTGCCCGTAGATGAGCAGCGTCGGCGCTCCCTCCACCCGCGGGCTCTCGGCCCAGACGATCGGATGGCCCTCCCCCTCGAGGAGGGTGGCCACCGGGCAGCCCAGGCGCTGGAAGTGCGCCACCAGCCACTCCGCTGCCGCCCGGCAGTCCGGAGCATGGGCGGGCGTGGTGCTGACGCTCGGAATCGAGAGGAAGGAGAACAGCTCCTCGAGGAAGCGGTCCTGGTTCTGGGTGATGAAGGCGGTGTCCATGGGGAGGCCGGCGGAAGTGAAAGTGAAACGTGAAGAGTGACAAGGCGGGTGTGGTCAGTGCGGGGCCGCCTGGCGGCTGTTCACTTGTCACCCTTCACTTGTCACTGCGCCTCTGAACCTACCGGGTTGCCGGAGCCTCTGCCAGCGCCGCCTCCAGCCGCCTGAACGCCTCCTCCCCTTCCCCTCCGTCAAGCAGCTCGGCCAGCGCCGCCACCGCCCTCCGGAGGTCGCCCCCGTGGCGCTGGTGCCAGGTCTCGAACCAGTCGAGGTGGGTCCGGTAGAATCGCGCGGCAATCAGCCGGGCGTTGTTCACCGGCCGGTCAGCCAGGGCCCCGACCCGGTAGCTGCGGAGCCGGGGGCCGACGGAATCCACCAGCCACTGCCGGGACCAGCTGCCGAGGGCGACCCGACCCGAGTCGAGCGCGACCGGGGCTGGCCTGGTCGCGTAGAAGGCCTCCAGCCGGGCGCCGAGTTCGGTGTAGAACGCTCCGAGCAGCTGCTCGTCGGCCCACCGGTCGGCGGCCCGCCGCGCGGCGGCGGTATCGCCACGAGCCTGAAAGAAGACCTCCGCAGCCCGATAGCCTGCGTATGTGGCGAAGCTCTCATTGAACGGGGTGGCGCTCTTCACATAGAGCGTGTTGTGGGCCATTTCGTGGAAGACGGTGGCCGCCAGCTCCATCGAGTCGCGGGACATCGCCGTGGACAGCAGCGGGTCGTTGAACCACCCCAGCGTCGAGTAGGCCCCCGCGGGACGCAGCCAGGTGTCGTAGCCCTTCGCGGCCAGCCGTTCCTCCTCGCGGCGGGCCATCGCCGGATCGAAGAAGCCCTTGTAGGGGACCCGGCCGACGATCGGGTACTTCCAGGTGTGCGGGCAGAGGCAGTCCGGTGGCGAGGCGGATACCACCAGCAGCAGGGTGTCGCGGCCGACGTCGGTGTAGGTCGTGTAGGTCTCGCCGGCGTCGAACCCCAGCGTGTCGGCCCAGGCCCGCACCTCCCGGACCAGCGAGACCAGGCCCCGGGTGGCGTCGTCGGTGGCCGGGTCCGCGAGGACCTCGTCCAGCGGGCGGCTGGCGGCGAGGATCTGGGCCTGCTCGGCTCCCGCCCGCGAGAGGTACCGCACCTCGCCGCTCGCCAGCCAGGCCGTGCCGTAGCCGACGAAGAGCGCGACGGCCGCGATCAGGATGCCCATGCCAAGACGCCGGAGCCGCACCGCGGACGGGACGGGTTCAGCGGAGCCGGACGATGGCGAACCGTGCCGCCAGCGCCGGGTCGATGACCGGGCCGTTCACCTCGCGCGCGAGCAGCAGGTCGACCCCCTGGCTGCCGGCCCCGACGGTGACGCTGAAGTGGCGACCCGACCCGCCCCGGAGCGTCCCCGAGCGCGCGAAGGGGAAGCCCGCCGCGTTGACGGCGACCGGAGTGAACGGGAAGGCCCGGGGGAACGCGGCGCCCGAGACGCAGCAGTTGTCCTGGAAGACCTTCCGGAAGCCCCACGTGGTGTAGGTGAGCCGCGGGGACGCCGGCGTGAATCCGGCCAGGTCGTCCGTGTAGGTCGCCAGCAGCCACTCTCCCACCAGGGTCGGGAACTCGGTGCTGGTCAGCGTGCTGATGCTCTGGGCCCCGGTCTGGCTGGTCTGCACCAGGCCCCGGGTGACGTTGGCGCCCAGCGAGTCGGTGCCGAACTGGTCGGTCAGCCATCGCACGAACAGCCACCCCGCGCCCCGCTCCTCGAGCGTGCCGTTCGACTTCCCCGACACCACCAGGAAGGTCGCCTCGGTGTTCTCCAAATAGTCCCAGGCGTTGAAGATGTCGCCCGAGGCATACTGGCTGCGGCAGGAGGTGAAGCCGACGCACTCGGTGTTCGGGATCAGCTTCCCGGCCAGTTCCTCGGAGAGGTGGCTCAGCGCCTCGTTGAGCCAGGTGGTCTCCGAGGGCCCCGCTCGCACCAGCACGTGCTGGTTGAAGTTGATCATGTGCTGGAACTCGTGGATCAGCGTCGGCTTGATCCGGTCGACCACCTGCTTCCGCGACGCCGAAGTGCAGGTGGCGGTCGCCGGGGCCGGCACCATCGCGTAGAACACCTCGGCGGAGTTGGAGCCGGTGACGTTGAGCAGGTCGCCGCCCCAGAAGAACCCGAGGATCCGGCCGTCGGTGCAGTCGGGGGTGAGGGCGTTGACGGCGTCGGTCATCAGGATGATCACCACCCCGTTGCCGTCCTTGTCGGACTCCCCCCCGAAGGCGTTCGAATTGATGGGGTAGTGATAGGTGGTGAAGGTCCGGGCCAGTTCGTCGAGGTCTTCCTGCCGCAGCGAGTCGTTGGTCGGCACCACCTTGTCCAGGTAGACCGCCACCTTTTCGCTCACCGACCGCGCCACCGCCGTCACCGAGTCGAACTGGGTGCAGCTGAGGTTCTTGCAGACCCGGAACAGCCGCTCGCTGCCCACGGCGGGCGCGGTGACGACGCCAGGGGACATGGCCGGCGGCAGGCGGGTGCCGGGCGCCGACGCCAGACGGGACTCGCTTTCCCGGAGCGCCAGATGGAACCGCTGCGGCCACGAGGGCGCCTGCGGCTCGCCCGCCACCATCGCCGCCACGCCCGCCGTCTGGGAAGCCTCAGCCAGGGATCCCGCCGCGCCGGCACGAAGGGCATAGGGACCGGAAACCCCGCTCTCCGTGACCTGGCCCGCTCCGGACACCAGTGCCACCAGATATTCCGATTCGGCCGTGGCGCCAGGGAGCCGGACGCAGCCGCCCGACGTGGCCGGGTTGGCGATCCGGTGGGCACCCGCTGCGAGCGAAATGGTCCCGGGAGCATCGCACGTGGCCGCATCCGCGGGCGGCGGATCGGTACCCCCGCCATCACCCCCGCCGCAGGCGACCAGGATGAGCAGGCTCAGCGACACCAGACGACGGGACATCGGCATGCAGGACTCTCCAGGAAGGGCCGGCAGGAACCCGGCTCTGATAGCGTAAATTACGACAGGACAACGAGTTTTGACAACACTCGGATGGCCGGGTAGCTTCATCCGGGCCGGTAGTTCGGCCGCCTGCTCCCGCGTCCGGGGGCGGGCGTGAGGTCGCGAGCGGCCAGGCGTTCTCTCGACTCACGATCCTCGACTCACGACTCAAGAGCGCCCCCGGAGTGTCCCGCTGGACGCCCGGCGCGGCGAGGTGCCATGCCCTTCGTACACCTGCACACCCACTCCGAGTTCTCCCTGCTGGACGGGGCCAACCAGATCCCCGCCCTGGTCCGGCACGTCAAGAAGCTGGGGATGGACAGCCTCGCGATCACGGACCACGGCAACCTCCACGGGGCCTGGTCCTTCTATGAGACGGCGAAGGCCGAGAAAATCAGACCCATCCTCGGATTCGAGGCCTACATGGCCTTCGGTCCCCGCCAGGCGCAGGAGAAGCCCAAGTGGGCTCCGGCCGCCTACAGCCATCTGGTGCTCCTCGCCACCAACCGGCCAGGCTACAAGAACCTGGCCCGGCTGAGCTCGATCGGGTACACGGAGGGCTTCTACCGGCGGCCGCGGATCGACCGCGAAGTGCTCGAGCGCCACAGCGAGGGGCTGGTGTGCCTGGCCGCCTGCCTCTCCGGCGAGGTCGCCCTCTGGCTGCGGCAAGGCAAGTACGAGGAGGCCCGGGAGACCGCCCGCTGGTTGGCGAAGACCTTCGGCCCCGACCGTTTCTGGCTGGAGATCCAGGAGCACGGGATTCCCGAGGAAGCCCTGGTCGCCAAGGGCATGCTGGAGCTGGGACGCGAACTGGGCCTCGGCGTCGTCGCCACCAACGACGCTCACTACCTCCGGCGCGAGGACGCCGAGGCGCACGACGTCCTTCTCGCCATCGGAACTGGCGCCGATCTCGACGATCCGAAGCGGTTCCGCTTCACCGGCGCCGAATCGTACGTGAAGAGCGAGGCCGAGATGCGGGCCCTCTTCGCGGGCCAGCCGGAGACCATCGACAACACGGCCAGGGTGGCGGAGCTGTGCGAGTTCGATTTCGAGAAGCGCTATTTCCTGCCGGAGTTTCCGCTTCCGGCCGGGTTCCAGTCGGACGACGCCTTGCTCGACGACCTGGCCCGGCGCGGCGCGGCGGCACGGTACGGGACGCCCCTCCCGGCGCCGGCCCATGAGCGACTCGACTTCGAACTGGGGGTCATCCGGGCCGCGGGCTACGCCGGCTACTTCCTGATCGTCCAGGACTTCATCCAGGCGGCACGGGACCGGGACATCCCGGTCGGGCCCGGCCGTGGCTCGGCGGCCGGTTCGCTGGTCGCCTATGCCCTCGGCATCACCGACGTCGACCCGCTCCGGTTCGACCTCCTCTTCGAGCGGTTCCTCAACCCCGAGCGGGTGTCGATGCCCGACATCGACGTCGACTTCTGCTTCGAGCGCCGGGGCGAGGTGATCGAGTACGTCCGCGAGCGGTACGGCCGCGACAGCGTCGGCCAGATCATCACCTTCGGGACGATGAAGGCGAGGGCCGCGATCAAGGACGTCGCCCGGGTCCTCAAGATTCCGCCCGGCGAGGCCGACCGGATCTCGAAGCTGATCCCGTCCGGCCCGGCGTACAGCCTCACCATCCCCGAGGCGGTGCAGAAGATCGCCGAGCTCCGGGACCTGGTGCGGGGCAACCCGGTCTATGAGCGCCTGGTGGACCTCGCAGCCCGGATCGAGGGGATGTCTCGCCACGCCTCGGTGCATGCGGCCGGCGTGGTGATCGCTCCCGGCCCGTTGCAGGAGTACGTGCCGGTCTGCACCGCACCCACCAAGGGCGCGGGAGCCGGGGCCGACGGGACCGACTCGATCATCTGTCAGTTCGAGATGGGGGCGCTCGAGAAGGTCGGGATGCTCAAGATGGACCTGCTCGGCCTCAAGACGCTGACGGTGATCCACGACGCGGCGGGAATGATCCAGGCCCGGACCGGCACGGTCCCGGACGTCGACCAGACCGGGTTCGACGACCCGGCCGTCTACGCCATGCTCCGGAAGGGGCGGACCGCGGGCGTCTTCCAGTTCGAGTCGCCGCTGGCGACCGAGACCCTGCGGGCGATGAAGTGCGATCGCTTCGACGACCTGGTCGCCTCCAACGCCCTCCTCCGCCCCGGCCCGCTCGACGCCGGGATGCACACCGTCTTCATCCGCCGGAAGCTGGGCCAGGAGCCGGTCAGCTACCCCCACCCGCTGCTCAAGGACCTCCTCGAGCCGACCTACGGCGTCATCACCTATCAGGAACAGGTGATGCGGATCGCCAACGTCCTGGCCGGGTTCTCGCTCGCCGAAGCCGACGTGCTCCGGAAGGCGGTGGGCAAGAAGGACGCGGAGCTGATCAAGAAGGAGCTGGGCCGGTTCGTCGAGCGGACCGTGGCCCAGGGCCACCCGAAGAAGCTGGCCGAGGAACTGGCCGCGCAGATCGAGACCTTCGGCCGGTACGGCTTCAACAAGTCGCACTCGGTCGCCTACTCGGTCCTCTCCTACCGGACGGCCTGGCTCAAGGCCCACTACCCCGCGGAGTTCCTCGCCGCCCTGCTGTCCTCCGAAATCGGCGACACCGACAAGGTGGTGCAGTACATCAACGAGGCGCGTGAACTCGGGATCGAGGTCCTCCCCCCGGACGTGGCGGAGTCGGGCTACAAGTTCACCGTCGTGGGGGACCGGCGGATCCGGTTCGGCCTGGGCGCGGTGCGGAACGTGGGCCGCGGCGCGATCGAGTCGATCATCGCGACCCGCCAGCCGGCTCCCGCCACCACCCTGGCCGAGTTCGTGGACCGGCTCGACCTCAGGCTCTGCAACAAGCGGGTGCTGGAATCGCTGATCGCAGCCGGGGCCTGCGACTCTCTGGGCGGGCACCGGGCCCAGCTCACCGCGGCGCTCGACCAGGTCCTGGCCGAGGCGCAGCTCCGCCACCAGGACAAGGAGGCCGGCCAGGAGTCGCTCTTCGGCGGGGAGGCCGGCCCGGTCCGTCCCCTTCAGGTTCCCCTCCCGGCGGTCCCGCAGTGGCCCGAGGCCGACCGGCTGGCGCGGGAGAAGGAAGTCATCGGCTTCTTCATTTCGGGCCACCCGCTCGAGCGGTACCGCGCCGAGGTGGAGCTGTTCGGCACCCGGACCACCGCCACCCTGTCGCAGTGGGGCGAGCACCCCGTCGCGATCGCGGCGGTGATCACCGCGGTCAAGCGGCAGATCTCGAAGAAGACCGGGAAGGAATACGCCCGGGTGACCCTGGAGGATTTCCACGGCACCGCGGAGGCGATCGTCTTTCCGGAGAGCTGGGCCCGGCTGAGCCAGGCGATCCTCCCCGACAAGGCGATGCTGCTCACCGGCGGCTACAGCTCCCGGGACCGGGGCGAGGACGTCGCCCCCTTCGTGGTGGAGGGGGCCCAGCTGCTGGACGACCTGAGGCAGTCCGGCTCGGTGGCGGTGACCCTCCGGTGGAAGGCCCGGAACGGGGTGACCGAGGACGCCGTCCGGTCGGCGGCGGCCGTCTGCACCGCCCATCCGGGGCCGGCGCCGGTCTATATTGAATGGATCGGCTCAGACGGGGCGGTGTTCCGCCTCCGCTCGCGCCGGCTTCGCATCCAGCCGCAGGAAGAAGTCGTCACCACGCTCCGGAGCCTGCTCGGTTCCGACGGCGTCATGTTCGTCAAGGCGGGGTGAACCATGGCCAACCAGTACGTGCTCGACGTGGAGAAGCCGATCCAGGACCTCGACCGCCAGATCGAGGAGCTCCGCCGGCTTGGCGGGGAGAGCGGCCTGGACGTGGACGCTGAGCTGCGGTTGCTGGAGGCCAAGCTGGCCACGATGCGCCAGGAGGTCTACGGCAACCTGACCCCGATGCAGCGGGTCCTCATCGCCCGTCACCCCAGGCGCCCCTACACCCAGGACTACCTGGACGGGGTCTTCACCGACTTCATCGAGCTCCACGGCGATCGGCTGTTCCGCGACGACCCGGCCATCATCGGCGGGTGGGCACGTCTGGCGGGCCACACCGTGATGGTGATCGGGCACCAGAAGGGCCGGGACACTCGCGAGAACATCCGCCGCAACTTCGGCATGGCCCACCCCGAGGGCTACCGGAAGGCGCTCCGGCTGATGCGGCTGGCCGAGCGGTTCAAGGCGCCGGTGATCACCCTGGTGGACACGCCCGGGGCCTACCCGGGGCTGGGCGCCGAGGAGCGGGGCCAGGCCGAGGCGCTGGCGACGAACATCATGGAGATGGCGGTGCTGGAGACCCCGATCATCTGCGCCGTGATCGGCGAGGGCGGCTCCGGCGGCGCCCTGGCCCTTGGAGTGGCCGACCGGGTGCTGATGTTCGAGAACTCGGTCTACTCGGTGATCTCGCCGGAGGGCTGCGCCGCCATCCTCTGGAAGGACGCCTCCCAGCGGGAACGGGCCGCCGAGGCCCTCAAGCTCACCGCGGCCGACCTCAAGCGGCTCGAACTGATCGACGAAATCGTGCCCGAGCCGCTGGGCGGCGCCCACCAGGATCCCGAGGCGGCCGGCGAGGCGCTTCGCGCCACCCTGATTCGCCAGCTGGGCGAGCTTCGCAAGGTCCGCCCGGAGAAGCTCGTCAAGCGCCGGATCGAGAAGTACGGCGCGATGGGGATCTTCGCCGAGGCCTGATGGGGACGACGGTCGAAGTCGGCTTCAAGGGGATCCGCCGCGAATTCTTCCGCTGGGAGGGCGAGGCCGAGCCCCTGCGCCTCCGGGATCCGGTGATCGTCGAGGTCGAGCGCGGGCTCGACTTCGGCCGGGTCAGCGCGATCGGCGAGGCCGCCGCGAAGAAGTGCGGCGGCTGCAGCGGCTGCGGCCCGGACACCGAGGCCCCCGCCGAGGGCAAGCCGCTCCGGCCGGTGGTCCGCCTGGCCTCCCAGGAGGAGATCCAGCAGGCCAACGAGCTGCGCCGCTCCGAGGAGGACATCCGGCGGGTGGTCGCGGGGAAGGCGTGGGGACAGAAGCTGGGGATGCGGATCTCCGACGCCGAGTGGCAGTGGGACCGGAAGAAGCTGACGGTCTACTTCACGGCGGAGCAGCGGGTCGATTTCCGGAACCTGGTGCGCGACCTCGCCACCCAGTACCGTACCCGGATCGAGCTGCGGCAGATCGGCGTCCGCGACGAGGCGGCCCGGCTGGGCGGCGTCGGCCGCTGTGGCCGCGAGTTCTGCTGCTCGACATGGCTCAAGGACCTGAGCCCGGTGAGCCTGAGCCTCGCCAAGGACCAGCACCTGTCGCTCAACCCCACCCAGATCTCCGGCGGCTGCGGCCGGCTGCTCTGCTGC
The DNA here is from genome assembly GCA_036390535.1 of Gemmatimonadales bacterium. Taxonomy (GTDB): domain Bacteria; phylum Gemmatimonadota; class Gemmatimonadetes; order Gemmatimonadales; family GWC2-71-9; genus SZUA-320. The sequence continues at coordinate 11,387 of DASWBQ010000232.1, forward strand.
CTGCGCTACGAGCACGAGTTCTACGTCGCGTCCCGCAAGCGCTTCCCCAAGGAAGGCAAGACGCTCCGGACCGCGCGCGGCGCCGAGAAGGTGATCGCGGTGGACATCTTCCGCGAGCGGGTTCTGCTCCGCGGCGAGGAGGGGACCCGGACCCTCGCACTGGTGGAACTCCGGGCCGAGATGGAGACGGCCCCCGAGTTGCCGCTCGCCAGCCCGGCCCCGACGCAGAAGAACCAGGAACCGGCAAGCAGGAAGCAGGAAACAGGAAACCGGAAACCGGAAACCGAGCGGAAGCCCGCCGTCAGGGAGCGGCCCCGGAGGCCGGCGCCCGAGCCGCGCACCGAGGCGGCCGCCCTGCCTGCCCCCGAGTCCGTGGCCGAGGCCACCCCTGGGGCGTCGCCATCGAAGAAGCGCCGTCGTCGCCGCCGGCGGCGTGGCGGCGGGCCCGGCGCCCCCGGTGATGCCGGCCCGTCCGGCAGCCCCGAGGCCTGATGCCCCCCTTCTTCCTGACCACCGCCATCGACTACGCCAACGGTGACCCGCACCTGGGCCACGCCTATGAGAAGCTCGGCGCCGACGCGATCGCCCGCTACCGGCGGCTCCGCGGCGACGACGTCTGGTTCCTGATCGGGATGGACGAGCATGGCCAGAAGGTCGAGCAGACCGCGGCCGCCGAAGGGGTCTCGCCGCAGGAACTCACCGACCGTCTCGCCGCCCGGTTCCAGGCGATGTGGGACCGGCTCAGCATCACCCGCGACCAGTTCATCCGGACCACCGACCCCGCCCACAAGGCGGGGGTCCAGGAGCTGATCGAGCGGATCTTCGCGCGGAATCCCGATGATTTCTACGAGCGGGAGTACGAGGGGCTCTATTGCGTCGGCTGCGAGGCCTTCAAGCCGGACAACGAGATCC
>DASWBQ010000233.1:0-2629 GCA_036390535.1 Gemmatimonadales bacterium
CGAAGCGCTTCGCGCCCTGGCGGCCGACTCCGTCCTGGCGCCCCAGCGGATGGAGTACAACACCTCGGGCGCTGTGCTCGGCGTGGCGGTGGAGGTCCTGGCGGGCTTCGTCGCCCAGGCCGCCGGCAACCACGGGGCGGCGGTGACGCACCTCGAAGACGCCGTCCGCCGCGAGGACGCTCTTACCTACGGCGAGCCCCCCGAATGGACCGTGCCGCCTCGCCAGGATCTGGGTGCTATGCTGTTGGCGGCGACGCGGCCGCGCGAGGCGGAGCGGGCCTTCCGCGAGGACCTGGCCAAGTTCCCCGAGAACGGCTGGTCGCTGCGGGGGCTGGCGGAAGCACTCCGCGCGTCCGGCCGGGCGGCCGAGGCGGCCGACGTGGAGGCCCGGTTCCGGAAGGCGTGGGAGACCGCGGACGTCAAATAGAGGGCGCGACACCACTCCGGCGGACGTGCCCCGCCGGAGCGGTCAGGACAGCAGCTTCACGGCGCGATCCACGTCCTGCGGGCTGAGATACACCACGTAGCCGAAGCTGCCTCGGCCGTCCGCAATGCCGGTGGCGGCGTACACCGGAATCCCGCCGGCGGCCAGGGCCTGGTTTACCCGGGCCAGCGCCCCCAGTTCATCATCGCCCGTGACCAGCAGGGCCGGGTGCGGCCCGTCGGCGGCCATGCCGGCCCGCTCCGCCTCGGTGGCGAAACGGGTGGCGTCCTCGGGAAAGATGGTGAGCTGGGTGCGGTGCGGCCCCATGGGCACCGACGCGAAGGCGAGCAGGTTGATGCCGCGACTGGCCAGGGCGGCCAGCAGGTCGGACGGCGCTGCTGCTTCGCCGGACACGGGAACGTAGAAGTAGTCGGCACGACGGACGATGAATGCCATGGTGTCCTCCCCCCGCAGTGTGCTTCGAGGATGGCGGGGAGGGGATGAGAATTGGATGAAGGAAGGAGGAAGGAAGGCCAGAGAAAGGCCTGAATCGAGCTTCGGCCGCTTTCTCCCGATCTCTGCCGGCTACCGTCGCCACTCCTTGACGACCCTGCCCCGCACGATGGCGTCGAGCCCCGGAAAGGCTCGGTCCAGGTACTCCCGCCCTTTCGCCGCAATCGAGTCCTGCCGGGCGGTGGGTCCGTTGCCATGGCGGCGCTCCAGCCGGTCCAGCACCTCCATTCCCTCCACCACCTCCGCGATGGGCGGGAACCCCACGACCCCGTTGGAGCTGACCGTGTCGAGCCCGGTGTTGGGAGTCAGGTCGATGGCGAGCTGAGTGGTGCGGGTGCGTGGCCCGCCTCGCGCCAGCATCACCATCCCGCGACGGTGACCGACCCGGACCGGCTCGTCGGCGATCCCCGCCTTTACCCACGCCGCGTTCACCGTGGAGTCGTTGGTGAGCCCAAACTGCACCACCATCCCGCCGGGGTAGCTGGCCGTCGGCCCCACCCGAAAGACCACGCAGCCGTCATAGTATCCGCTCCTGGCCAGGTGGTAGAGCCGGTCTACGCCGAGCGGCGACCAGGGCCGGCGTGCCTTGATGGTGAACGGCCCCTTGGTGGTTTCGAAGACGACGAGGAAGCTGTCGGGCGCGGGTGTGTCGAGCGGCAGGTCCCTCGGCAGCGGCTGGGCCGCGACCGGCGCCGCCATCCCGGAGAACAGGACACCGATCAGGACTCGCAGCGAGGCTGCCCTCTGCTGCTCCGGCCCGCCGCCCCGTGTCATCGCCCGAATTGCCGCAGGTGGTGATCCATATGCAGCCACCCCCAACGGAGCCAGTCGGCCCGCGTCATCGCCCCGAACATCGGGTGCGGCACGCCGTCGCCGACTTCCGCAATGAACCGCCGCAATCGCGCCTCGACCCGATCCCGATCGGCCGCGAACTCGGCCGGCTTCGTCCCACCCCGTTTCGGGTCCACCTCGGCCGGACCGCGAATGCCGTGGGGCCAAGGCAACGGCAGCGACAATGCCACCCATTTCGCCACCGGACCCCGGAGCCCCATGACCCGCATCGGCTTGGCCACCGGCGGTTCAGCCAGGCCCGCGCGAAAAGCATCGGACAGATGACAGAGCATCTCGTGCACCGTCATCGTGCCCCAGCGACGCGTGTCCTCGGCGGTGACCCGCGAGAGGCGGGTCAGCACCGACGCGGCATCGTCCCGGTTCGCCAATGTCCTGCCGCCATTGCCTGCCACGGTGGCCCTCCCGCCGTTGTCGTTCCCGCCGTCGTTCTTCCCGCGGCAGTGCTGCCCGCGCTACGGCCTCTCCGCCGTCAGTCGCCGCTGGCGCTCCTTCACCTGCGCGATGACCGGCGCGAACTCGGGGTCCGCGCCCTTCCAGAGGTCGAGGAACTTGCCGTTGTATTCCAGCGCGCGCGCCCGGTCACCGCGGACCTCGTACAGCTCGCCGAGCCGGGCGTACGCGCCCCCGAGCTCGACGCCATCGACCGGCATCCGGTCATCGTCGGACATGTCCACCATCCGCTGCAGGATCGACAGCACCGAGTCTTCCTGCCCCAGGTCGCCCCAGGCCCGGGCCATCCCCGGCATCACGCAGACCTTGCACATGTCGCGGTCGGCGCGAGTGAAGGCGTCCAGCGCCTCCTGCGGCTTCCCCTCCGCCAACAAGGTGTATCCTGCCGCC
>DASWBQ010000234.1:0-3026 GCA_036390535.1 Gemmatimonadales bacterium
TCACCCCTCGCTCCGTGCCGAGATAGAGCTGTCCCCGCCTGGCCGGGTCTTCCCGCACCGCGTGGAGGTAGACATCCTGCGCCAGGCCCGCGTCGAGTCGCTTCCAGGTTTTTCCGAGGTCGGCCGTCTTGTACAGGTACGGCTTCATGTCATCGAGCCGGTGCCGGTCGACGACCACGTAGGCGGTGCCGGCGTCGTGGGGCGACGGCTCGATCAGGCTCACGGTGCCCCACTCGGGGAAGCCCGGCATCGCCGCGGTGACGTTGCTCCAGGTGGCGCCGTTGTCCCGGCTCAGGTGGACCAGCCCGTCATCGCTGCCGACCCAGATGATTCCCGCCTGCTTTGGCGACTCGGCCACGGCGAAGATGGTGCCGTAGGTCTCGACGCCGGTGCCGTCGCCGGTGATCGGGCCGCCGGTCCACTGCTGCTTGGTCCGGTCGTTGCGGGTCAGGTCGCCGCTCAGGGTCTGCCACGTCTGCCCGCCGTCGGTGCTGCGGAACAGCACCTGCGCGGCGTGGTAGACCACCTTGGGGTCGTGGGGGGAGACCGCCGCGCCCGCTGTCCACTGGAAGCGATAGCGCATCTGCTCGCCGCCCCAGCCGGAGGGGTTCTCGGGCCAGCGGCTGACGTTCCGGACCTCGCCGGTGCGGTGGTCGTACCGCGTCCAGATGCCCAGGTACTCGCCGGCATAGACGATGTTCGGGTCCGAGGGGTCGGACACGACGTGCCCGGCCTCTCCGCCGCCCACGTAGTGGCAGTCGGACGGCGCGATCCCGCCGGAGTAGAGGCTGTGGGACGGGCACTGCGCCGTGCCCAGGTCCTGCATCGCGCCGGCTACGTGGTACGGCGTCCGCGTGTCCGCGCTAACGTGATAGAACTGGCTGATGGGAAGCCGCGGCATCCGCCAGCTCTCGCCGCCGTCGAGCGAGATCTCCGGCCCCCCGTCGTCGGCCGCAATGATCCGCTTCGGGTTCTGGGGATCGATCCAGACGTCGTGGAAGTCGCCGTGGTGGTAGCCCTTCAGGTAGGTGATCGTCTTCCCGCCGTCGATGCTCTTCAGCAGCGGGACCTGCGGGAACCAGACCCGGTCCGGGTTGGTCGGGTCCACCGTCAGGGTGGTGTAGTACCACGCCCGCTGGCGGAGCGCCCGGTCCCGGTTGATCCGGGTCCAGGAGCCGCCGCCGTCATCGGAGCGGAACAGCCCACCGCTGTCCGCCTCGATCAGGGCGTAGACGCGCTGGCCGTCCGACGGGGCGACGGCGACACCGACCTTGCCCCAGATGCCCTCGGGGAGGCCCTTGCCGGTCAGCTGGGTCCAGCTCTCGCCGCCGTCGCGTGACACCCACAGGCTGCTCCCGGGGCCGCCGCTCTGCAGGTCCCAGGGGAACCGCCGAGCCTGCCAGAAGCCGGCGAAGATCACGCGCGGGTTGCTCCGGTCGATGGCGACGTCGCTGGCGCCGCTGTTCACGTCGCGCTTGAGCACCTGGGCCCAGGTCTTGCCGCCGTCGGTCGTCCGGTAGACGCCCCGCTCCGGGTTCGGCCCGAAGGCATGTCCCAGCACGGCGGCGAAGGCGATGTCGGGGTTCGACGGGTGAACCGCCATCGTGCCGATCTGACCCTCCTGCTTCCAGGCGTGGGTCCAGTTCTTCCCGGCATCCCGCGAGACGTAGATGCCGTTGCCGGGCGCGACGTTGCCGCGGATGTTGGCCTCGCCCGACCCGACGTAGATCACGTTCGGATCCGATGGCGCGACCGCGAGGGACCCGATCGAGCTGATCGGCTGCTCGTCGAAGATCGGGCGCCAGGCGTGTCCCCCGTCGGTGGACTTCCAGACGCCACCCGACGCCGTCGCGGCGTAGTAGGTGCTCGGGTCGCCCGGAACGCCCACCGCCCGGGTCAGCCGCCCCCCGGCCGCGGGGCCGATGTTGCGGTACGTGAGCCCGGCGAAGGGCGAGGGGGTGGGGACGGACTGGGCCGGGAGGGTCCCGGTGCTCGCCAGGAGGAGCGCCAGGATGGAGCGGAGGAATGAGCGCATGGAGGCGGGGTTGAGGACGTTTGAAAGGTAGTCGAGCGTCGAGAGTCGAGAGTCGTGGGAGGGGCATACTCGCGCGTCACCATGCCGCGCCACTTGCTGCTCTCGACTCTCGACTCTCAACTCTTGACTAGATTCCGCCATGCCGAAAACCCCTTGGTGGAAGGACGGCATTCGATTCGAGTGCCAGGGCACCGGTCGCTGCTGCGTCGCTCGCGACGGCTACGGGTGGGTGTATCTGACCCTGGAGGACCGGCGGCGCCTGGCGCGCCATTTCCGGCTTCGCACCAGTGACTTCACCCGGCGCTTCTGCCGACAGACCGACGGCCATTGGCACCTCGACGGGTTCACCACCCACTGTCCCTTTCTCGAGGGTACCCGCTGCTCCGTCTATGCGGCCCGCCCCGCCCAGTGCCGGACCTGGCCCTTCTGGCCCGAGAACATGAACGCCCGCGTCTGGGACCGGGAAGTCGTCAACTGGTGCGCCGGGGTGGGGAAGGGGCGTCGCTGGAGCGCCGATGAGATCAGGGTGGAACTCCGGAGAGGCGACGCGTAGGGGCTGGTCGGTTCAACCGTCCAAATACTCCGTCGGGTCCGGAACTTGCTTACCTTCTACAAGATGCCCAACCTCTCTTCGTTCATGCCTTTAGGCCGTTTGGTCGCGTTCGTCTCGGTCCTGACGGCCGCCTGTTCCGGTGCTGACTCCGGGACGCCCCCGGCGACCCCGTCCCGGCTCGGGATCGTCACCGAGCCGGGTCAGACCGCCGGCAGCGGCGTGCCGCTCGCTCCCCAACCGGTCGTCCAGGTACTCGACGCGTCCGGTGCCCCGTTCGCGGCTCGGGGGCTGCTGGTGACGGCCTCTCTGGCCAGTGGCGGCGGAACGCTCGAAGGAACCACCGGGATTCGGACCGACCAGGCCGGACGGGCCGCCTTCACCGACCTCGCCCTCCGCGGCGTCGTCGGACCACGCACCCTCAGGTTCAGTTCCTCCGGC
>DASWBQ010000235.1:0-4573 GCA_036390535.1 Gemmatimonadales bacterium
GCGGCATTGCTCCCGCCGAGGCCGAGCGGCTGGCCTTGATCGAACGGGGCCGGGCGGACCAGGTGACGGCCGCCGAGGCACGGCAGCGGGCGGCGGCCCACGACGTCGAGGCGGCTCGCTCGCTGCTCGAATCCGGAGAGAGCGGCCGGACGGTCCCGGTCATCTGTCCGCTTGGCGGGGTGGTCCTGGCGGTGCCGGAACAGAGCGCCCGCACCGTGGCCCCGGGCGAGCCGCTGCTCGAGGTGGGCGATCCCAGCGACCTCGAAGTGGTGGTGGAACTCCTCTCTGCCGACGCGGTGCTGGTGACCGTGGGGGCCCCGATGCAGGTGACCGGCTGGGGCGGCGCCGGGACGCTGACCGGCCGGGTGACGCGGGTGGATCCGGCCGGGTTCACCAAGGTCTCGGCCCTCGGCGTCGAAGAACAGCGGGTCAACGTGGTCGGCGTGCTCGATTCGATGCCGGTCCCGCTCGGCCACCGGTTCCGGGTCGTCGTCCGGGTGGTGCTGTGGAGCGGCGACGGCGTCCTCTCGGTGCCCTCCAGCGCCCTCTTCCGCCGCGGCGGGCAATGGGCGGTCTACCTGATCGAGAACGGCCGCGCCCGGGAGCGGGCGGTGCAGGTCGGCCACGAGTCCTCGACCGACAGCGAGATCCTCGAGGGCCTCTCCCCCGGAGACGTCGTGGTCCGTCATCCCAGCGACCGGATCCGCGAAGGCGTCCGGGTCCGGGCCAGCCCGCCGTGATGAAATCCGGAGGATCCGTCTAAGTTTCCGCAGCGATCGACGCTGCGCGTTCTCTCTTCTCTCTCTCTTCTCTCTCTCTTCTCTCTCTCACTCTCCGGCCATGAAGACACCCACCTCGCTCCGCGGCATCGAGCTCATCCATAATCCCCGGTACAACAAGGGCACCGGGTTCACCGAGGCCGAGCGCGACACGCTGGGACTCCGCGGGCTGCTCCCCCCCCGCGCACTCACCATGCAGGAACAGCTCCGCCGGGTCCGTCACAACTTCGACGGGAAGGCGAGCGCGATCGACAAGTACATCTTTCTGGTGGACCTTCAGGACCGGAACGAGGCGCTTTACTACCGGTTCATCGTCGACAACCTGCAGGAGATGATGCCCCTGATCTACACCCCGACGGTGGGCGAGGCCTGCCGGCGGTTCGGGCACATCTTCCGTCGACCGCGCGGCCTCTATGTGTCCATCAAGGACCGGGGCCGGGTCCGCCAGGTGCTGGAGAACTGGCCCGACCGGAAGGTCTCCGTGATCGTGGTGACCGACGGCGAGCGGATTCTCGGGCTCGGCGACCTCGGCGCCCACGGCATGGGAATCCCGATCGGCAAGCTGTCCCTCTACGTGGCCTGCGCCGGCGTGCCGCCGTTCGAGACGCTCCCGATCACGCTCGACGTCGGCACCGATAACGCGGACCTTCGGCACGATCCGCTCTACACCGGCCTGTACCAGCCCCGGGTCCGAGGCCCCGAGTACGACGCCTTCATCGAGGAATTCGTCGAGGCGGTCCAGCAGGTCTTCCCCGGGGTGCTGTTGCAGTGGGAGGACTTCGCGACCGAGAACGCGATCCACCTGCTGGGACGCTATCGAGACCGGCTCTGCACTTTCAACGACGACATCCAGGGCACGGCGGGCGTGGTGCTGACGGGCCTCCTGTCCGCCTGCCGGGTCCTCCGGGCGCCGCTTCGCGACCAGCGGCTGCTGTTCTTCGGGGCGGGCGCCTCGGCCACCGGCGTCGCCAGCCTGATCGCTTCCGCGATGGTGCGCCAGGGCCTCACCCAGCCGGAGGCGGTGGGGCGGATCTGGTTCGTGGACTCGAAGGGACTGGTGGTGTCGGCGCGGACCGACCTGGCGGAGCACAAGCGTCCCTGGGCCCACGATCACGCCCCGGTCACCACCCTCCTCGATGCCGTGAACGCCGTGAAGCCGACGGGGCTGATCGGCCTCTCGACCCAGCCGCAGACCTTCACCGAGCCGGTGCTCCAGGCGATGGCCGCCAACAACGCCCGGCCCATCGTCTTTGCCCTCTCGAACCCGACCTCCAAATCGGAGTGCACCGCGGAACAGGCATACCGGTTCACCGGCGGGAAGGCGCTGTTCGCCAGTGGCAGCCCGTTCGACCCAGTCGCGGTCGATGGGCGCACCCACGTGCCCCGACAGGCCAACAACGCCTACATCTTCCCCGGCCTCGGGCTCGGCATCGTGCTCAGCAAGGCGAGTCGGGTCACCGACGCGATGTTCCACGCCGCCGCCAACGCCGCCGCGGAGTTCGTGGTGGAATCGGACCTGGGGCAGGGGTCGCTGCTGCCGCCCCTTGAGGACATCCGGAAAGTCTCGGCCCACATTGCGGCGGCGGTGGTGCGCCTGGCCGTGAGTGAAGGCCTCGCCACGGCGACCGACATCCCCGCCGAGGTCGAACCGTGGGTGCACCAGCGGATGTACTCGCCGGACTACCCGGAATATGCCTGAGACGAACGGCTCCCTCGCGCCGATCCTCCGACCGACGTCCATCGCGGTCATCGGTGCGTCCCGGACGCCGGGGACCATCGGGTACAACATGGTCGTCAACCTGGTGCGGTGCGGGTTCACCGGGCCGGTCTACCCGGTGAACCCGAAGGCCAGGTCGATCGGCTCAGTCCCGGCGTTCCCGTCGCTCGACGCGATCCCCGGGCCGGTTGATCTCGCCGTCCTCGTCGTCCCGAGGGAGCATGTTCTCGAGGTCACCCGGCAGTGCATCGCCCGCGGCGTCGGAGGGCTGGTCGTCATCACCGCGGGCTTTCGCGAAGTGGGCCCGGAGGGGGCCGAGCTCGAGCGCGAGCTGACCCAGCTGGTCCGGGCCCACGGCATCCGGATGGTGGGACCCAACTGCATGGGCGTGCTCAACGCCGACCCGGCGGTCCGGCTCAACGCCACCTTCGCTCCCTGGCTCCCCGCGTTCGGCCGCATCGGATTCGTGTCGCAGTCCGGGGCCATCGGCATGTCGGTGCTCGACTACGCCCGGGAATACGGGGTCGGGATCGCCCAGTTCGTGTCCACCGGCAACAAGCCGGACGTCAGCGGCAACGACGTCCTGCTCGAGTGGGAGGACGATCCGGCCATCGGCGTGATCCTGATGTACGTCGAGAGCTTCGGCAACCCGATGCGGTTCCTCGAGATCGCCTCGCGGGTCACCAAGAAGAAGCCGATCATCGTGGTGAAGTCGGGGCGCTCGCGGGTCGGGGCCCGCGCGGCCTCCTCGCATACCGGGGCCCTCGCCGCCAGCGACACGGCCGTGGACGCCCTCCTCCGGCAGGCCGGGGTGCTCCGCGCCGGATCGGTGGAGGCGCTGTTCGACCTGGCCATGGCCTTTGCGGGCCAGTCCCCGCCCCGGAGCCGGCGGACCGTGGTGCTGACCAACGCCGGCGGACCCGGAATCCTGGCAGTCGATGCGATGGAGCCCTGGGGGCTGGAGCTGCCGGAGCTGTCACCCGCCACCGTCGACCGGCTCAAGCCGCTCTTTCCCGCCGAGGCCTCGATCCGGAACCCGCTCGACATGATCGCCTCCGCGAATCCGGCGGGATACCGCCGGGCGCTCGATGCCCTGCTCGACGATCCGGAGATCGACAGCGCGGTGGCGATCTTCGTGCCCATCCCGCCCAACGATCCGGTGGAAGTGACGGATGCTATCGTGGCGTCCGCCACCGCCCACCCGGAGAAGCCGGTCTTCGCGGTGGTGATGGGGCACGAGGGGCTGCCCCGGGGCAGGGCCGAGCTGCAGGAGGTCGGCATCCCGGCCTACCTCTTCCCCGAATCGGCGGTCCGCGCTCTGGCCGCGCGGGTCCGCTACGAGGAGTGGCGCCTGCGCCCGGTGTCCACCCTCGAGGCCCTGCCTGTGGATCACGACGCGGCCCAATGCTTCCTTCAGGAAGCTCAGGCCGAGGGGAGGACCCGGCTCCAGGAGGATGACGCCCTCGACCTGCTCCGCGCCTACGGCATCCCGGTGGCCCGGGCGCCCCTCGCGACGACGAAGGACGAGGCAGTGGCGGCGGCCGAAGGGTCAGGCTACCCCGTGGTGCTCAAGGTGGTGGCGCCGGCGATCGTGCATAAGACCGAGGCCCAGGGCGTCCAGGTGGATCTCCGGTCCGCCGATGACGTGCGGGCGGCCTATGACCGGATCATGGCGGGGGCGGCGGCAGCGGCCCCTGGCGCGGTGGTGGAGGGTGTCGTGGTGCAGCGGATGGTGAAGGGCGGTCGCGAGCTGATCGTCGGGATGACTCGCGACCCCAAGTTCGGCCCGCTGGTCATGTTCGGCCTCGGCGGGGTCCTGGTCGAGGTGCTGCACGACGTCGGGTTCCGGCTGGCGCCCTTCGGGCGGCTCGAGGCCCGGGACCTGATCCGGGGAATCCGCGGGGTGAAGCTGCTGGACGGCGTGCGCGGCGCGCCGCCGGTCGATTTCACGGCGCTCGAGGACGTCCTCCTCAGGGTATCCCAGTTGGCGGTGGACTTCCCCGAGATCAGCGAGCTGGACGTCAACCCGCTCCTCGCCACCGATCAGGGCGTGATCGCCGTGGACGGGCGGGTGATG
>DASWBQ010000236.1:0-8528 GCA_036390535.1 Gemmatimonadales bacterium
GCCGCCTCGTCCCCGCCGGTGCCGGCCCTGAGTTCGAGAATGGCGTCGCGGTCCTCGAGGGGGTCGCGCGGGAGGAGCAGCTCGTCCAGCTCGGCATTGACCTGGGCGAGTTCGGCCGGGATGCGCGCGATGTCGAGCTGAGCGAGGGCGGCCAGCTCGGGATCGGCCCCATCCCGCACCAGCTCTTCGGCCTGGCGCAGGTCGTCGGCGAGGCGGTCCCGCCGTTCGGCCAGGCGGGCGATCGGGGCCAGTCGAGCGTGCTCACGTCCGAGGGCCTGGAGTCGCCCGGCGTCCCGGGCGGTGGCGGGATCGGCCAGTTCTCTGGCCACCTCCTCCGCCCGCGTCAGCGCCTGGCGGAGCAATCCCTCCATGGGTCAGGCCTTGGCCGCCTCGGTCGCGTACTTGCGGCGGAAGCGATCCACCCGACCGGCCGTATCCATCAGCCGCTGCTTGCCCGTGAAGTACGGGTGGCACTGCGAGCAGACTTCCACGTGGATCGAGGTGGAGGTCGAGCGGGTCTCGAACTTGTTGCCGCAGGCGCACTCGGCCTGCAGGGTGTGATAGATCGGATGCAGATTGGCCTTCATGGACGACTCCCTCGGACCGGAAGCCCGCGGGTCCGTCCCGCAGGCGTAGCCCATAATTCTACAAGCACTTAGCCCGTCAGGCAACGCCCCGGGCATCCCCGGCCTTGCCGGGGCCCGGACGTCGCCGTATTGTGCGCTCGTGATCCCGGCCCCGGACGATATCCTCCGGCACATTCCGCTCTTCGCCTCTCTCCCGGAGGCGGAACTCCGGGCATTCGCCCCCCTGCTGCGCGAGAAGCGGTTCGCCAAAGGGAGCATGATCCTGATGCAGGGCGACCCCGGCGACTCTCTCTACCTGATCGCCGCTGGCCAGGTGAAGGTCGTCCTCATCGGTGAAGACGGGCGCGAGGTGATCCTGTCCGTGCTGGGCCCCGGGGCGTTCTTCGGCGAAATGTCGCTGCTCGACGACGAGCCCCGTTCCGCGCACGTGGTGGCGATGGACGACGCCGCCCTGCTGCAGCTCCGGCGTGAGGACTTCAGGGCCCGGCTCCGGGCCTCCCCCGACGTCGCGATCGCGGTGCTCCGGGAGCTGTCCCGCCGCCTCCGCCGCGCCGACAGCACCATCGGCAGTCTGGCCCTGCGGGACGTCAACGGCCGGATTGCCCACCTCCTGCTGGACCTGGCCGCCGAGGAGGGTGGGGACCGGATCACCCGGCGGCTGACCCACGCCACCATCGCGCAGATGGTGGGGGCCAGCCGCGAGACCGTGTCGCGCACCCTCGGCGCCCTGGTCCACGCCGGGATACTCAGAATCAGCCGCCGCGAGATCGTGCTCCTCGACCGCGCGCCGCTCCAGCAGGCCGCCCAGCGCACATGACCGGACCGGGCGTGCTCCGGTTCCACGGGGTGCGAGGCTCGATCCCAGTGCCGGGCCCGGCCACGGCGCGCACGGGAGGGAACACTCCCTGCGTGACCCTCGAGGCCCCGGACGCGCCCCTGGTAGTGCTGGATGCCGGGACCGGCATCCGGACGCTGGGAGACGCACCGCCACCCGCCGCCGCGCGGGGCATCGAGCTGTTCCTGACCCACACCCACTGGGATCACATTCATGGCCTCCCCTTCTTCTCGCCCCTGTACGCGCCGGGGGCTGGGCTGCGAATCAGCGGCCCTCGCCAGCAGGCAGGATTGCGGGCGGTCCTCGAGCGGTTGGCGGCGTGGGAGCAGTTCCCGATTCCCGCAACCGAGTGGCGGGGGCTTGGCGAAGTGCGCGAACTGGACCAATCGCCGGTTACCGCCGGTCCCGTGACCGTACGGCCGACCCGCCTTTGCCACCCGGGCACGACCATGGGCTACCGTCTGGAGGTCCGGGGATCGGAGCCGGTGGCGTACCTGACCGACAACGAGCTGGCGGGAGGAACCCACGGCGTCTCCCCCGGCTGGCATCAGGGCCTAGTAGATTTCCTGACCGGCTGCGGGGTGGTGATTCATGACACCACCTGGGACGACGACGAGGTTGCCGGTCACAGCGGGTGGGGCCATTCGTCTCCTATGCAGGCCATCCAGCTGGCTGCTGACGCCGGCTGCCGCCGTCTGGTCCTGTTCCACCACCACCCGGACTACGACGACGACCGGCTGGAGCGCTGCTGGCGCAGGGCTCAGGACCTTGCGGCCCGGGAGGGACAGCTCGAGGTGGTCCTTGCCACCGAGGGGATGACTCTGGAACTGATGCGGGAGGGATGATGGGGCGGCTCTTCGTGTTCTGCAGCGTCCTCTCCGGGCTGGTGGCCGCAGTGCCCGCCGCCGCCCAGCAGCGGGACGCGCGTCCAGGCCTGGCGGTGCTGCCGTTCGAGAACGGCGGCTCGTACGGGCGGGAACGCGAGGACTACGATGCCCTCCGCCGCGGCATCGCCGCCATCCTGATCGCGGACCTCGCCCTCAACCCGGCGATCCGGCTGGTGGACCGGGCGGAGACGCAGCGGATCCTCGACGAGCAGGCGCTCGGCTCGGCCGGCCGGGTGGACGCCGGGACCGCGGCCCGGGTCGGCCGTCTGGTGGGGGCGCGCTACATGGTCACCGGCACTTTCATCGACCTGTACGGCGACTTCCGCCTCGATGCCCGCATCATCGACGTCGAGACCGGGGAGATTCTCAAGGTGGTCCGGAGCGACACCAAGTTCCGGGACATCAAGGAACTGTCGTCGATGATCGGTTCGGTCGCCCAGCGGATCCTGGCGGAAACCAACCTGCCTGCCCTTCCGGCCTCGGTCGCTACCGCCACCGCCGCGGCCCGCCAGGTCCCCACCGAGGCGCTCAACCTCTACAGCCGCGGCTTGCTGTACGAGGACCGGGGCGACCGGTCCAAGGCGATCGAGTACTACGAACGCGCGGTGGCCACCTTCCCCGAATTCACCGAAGCGAAGGACGCGCTCAGGAAGCTGCGCGGTTCCTGACCGCGAACCAGGCGCCGAGCGCGAGCCCGACCTGGGCGGGTACCGTCAGGGCGAGGATGTCGCCATTGTCCTGCCAGAGCGCGGGGGCGAAGCGTCCGGCCACCAGCTCGACGCCCACGCCGACCACGGCCAGCACCCCGAGCGCGGCGGCGAGGAAGCCGGCGGCCCGCCCCCGTCTCCCGGGCCGGGTGACGGACGGCAGCAGCGGCAGCAGCGCGAACGCCAGCAGGTTCAGCTGCCACAGGTTCTGGTTGCGGAAGGCGAAGGCGTGCTCAGTGAAGGCCCAGAAGAAGACGAACACCGCCCCGAAAGCGCCGGCGAGGAACAGCCAGACGCTCCCCAACGCCAGGAACGAACGCCGGGCCCATCGACGACGCCCGCTGGCCGACCCCAGGAACCAGAGCAGCCCGCCGAGGGCCAGTCCCACGAGCAGGAACCGCGAGGTCCAGCTCTCGGGCACGTCGGGCACCAGCCAGCGATCGCTCCGGGCCACCTGGATCTCCCCCTTCACCAGCGGGACCGCCACGCCGGCCGCGCCCGGCACCAGGACGCCGCGGACGTACTCGAACAGCTTCATCGGCAGGAACGTCTCGTCCCACCAGGTCAACAGCTGATCGGCTGCGGGGCCAAGCGACGCGGTCACCCCCACATACTGCAGGACGTTGTCCTGCAGCGATCGCCGGGTGTGGAACCGCCAGCTCGCCAGCGTCGGCTGCTTGCTGAGCGCCGCCTTGAGGGCGCCGCCCACGGCGCCGTCGATGGCGTCGCGAATCCTCGTGGAACAGTTGTCGAGGTAGTAGTGATAGCGATACGCCCCCCCGTCATCCGCCCAGGCGGAATCGAGGCTTTCCCGGAGGCGGAGCCGGGCGGCCGGGATGATGGCAAGCTCCTGCAGCCAGACCGATCGCCCGGCCCCGACATAGCGGTTGACCACCGCCACGCCGTCCTCCCGCCCCATCCAGTACCTCGGCCTGCCCATGGCGAAGTTCCGGTAGAACTGCTCCTGCTGGAAGTCGAACCGGCCGAAGTCGTAGAGCGGCCCGTCCCCGGTCACGGTGTCACGAATCCAGATGCCGTTGTGGCCGAACCGCTCCCAGAGCCGGGGCCCAGGGGAGAACGTGACGAGGTAGACGGCGAGCCGCCCGCCGTCGGCCGCCGAATCGGCGACCGGCGCGCCCGGCGCCGCCGCGAGCGCGGCCAGGAGGAGGAGACCCGCCGGCATCAAAGCGAGACGTCGCGGCCCTCGGCCGCGGAGCGGTAGATCGCCTCGATCGTCTTGAGCACGATGACCTGGTCCTGGAGCGTAGGCGGTGCGGCCTCGCCCCGGGTGGCGGCAAGGAAGTGGGCCCACTGCGCGCGGAAGGAAGCGGCGTAGGCCGCCTCCCGCTGGCCCGACCCGGTCGGGGAGACATCGTGCACGGTGCCGTGCATCTCCTTCCAGACCTTCAGCGGATTCAGGCTGGCCGCGCCGCGAGCCCCCCGGACGCCGGCGCCGAAGTACTCCCCTTCCCCGATATGTCGCCAGGTGACGTCGACGTAGATCGACAGCCCGGTCTCGGTCACCACGAAGGCGCTCCCCGACTGGTCGACGGCGCGTTCCCCCCGGCCCGCCGAAGACAGACTGGCGCTGACCCGGGCCGGTACCGGGTTCCCGGCGATCCAGAGGGCCAGGTCCAGCATGGTCAGCCCGAGATCGAACATCACGCCGCCGCCTGATTCCTCGCGCCGCTGGCGCCAGCCGAGCGGGGCACGGGCCGGCCGGGCCACGTACCACGCAGCCCGGATGCTGTCGAGCTCGCCCAGTTCCCCGCCGTGGATGAAGCTCCGGAGCGTCTGCACGTCGGGACGGTACCGGTGGTTCATCCCGACCATCAGGACCTTGCCGCTTCGCTCCGAGGCCCGGATCAGCCGCTGCGCGCTGGCCCCGCTGAGGGCCATCGGCTTCTCGCAGAGGACATGGAGCCCGGCGGAGAGCCCCGCCATGATGTGGGGCTCATGCAGGTGGTTCGGCGTGCAGACCAGCAGGGCGTCGAGGGCCTCGCTGGCCAACAGGTCTTCGATGTCGTCGTACACGCTGGGGATGGCGTAGCGGCTGGCAAGCGCGCGAGCCTTGGGCAGGTCGGCATCGCAGAGCGCAGCCACCTGCGCGCTCTTGAGCTTCTTGAGCACGGGGAGGTGGGCCACCTGAAGGACGGCGCCGGCGCCCACGACGCCGAGCCGGAGGGCTTCTGACATGACGATACCCGTCGGCTGGAGTTCAGAAGGGAAAAGATAGCACCGCCGGCCCCCGCTGCCGACCGCCTCACCACCGTCGCTGCAGTTCGGTCCCGGGGAAGTACGCCGCGAGGATCCGCCGGTAGTCCCATCCGTCCCGGGCCCGCCCGATGGCGCCCCACTGGCAGAAGCCGACCCCGTGGCCCGCACCCCGGCCCTCGACCTCCACCACCGTGATGCCGCCGGCGCTCTTGACCGCGATGAGGTCGAAGGCGGTGCTCCGGAGCGGCTGGCCCTCCACGGTTCGGAGCACCTGGCGGATCGCCGGCCCCGAGACTGGGACTGCCTGCCCCCCGAGATCGAATCGCACCGCCTGGACTCGACCCGAAGGGGTCCGCGACGTGACGCCAAGATCACGCAGCGTGGTCAGGCGGGCGGGGTCGGCCCCCTGTGACGGCAGGGTCTCCCGCAGGATGGCGAGAAGTCGCTCCGCCGGCCACGCCTCCCGCCACCGGAACCGGGGCGAGGCCGCGCACCACGCGATGCCGTCCCCTCGGACATCACGGATCGACTGGAGATACGGCCGGGCCGCCGACACGAACACTTCCTCTGGTGTCGCCGTCCGCCCGCCGCAGGTCGAGTGAAAGAAGGCGTCGATCGGCTGGCCGGCCCAGACTACCAGCATGCCCCTGGTGGCGGCCGCCGCCGCGGTTCCCTCGGGGGTCTCGGCGGCGACGCCACGGTACACCTGGTCCGCCACCGTGGCCATGAGATCCCAGGCCTGCAGCCGCCGGCGCTCGAGGCTGCGGTACGCGACGGTCCGGGAGAGGATCGCCTGGGCCGCCACCGCTTCGCGCTCCTCCGGGGAACGCCGACCCAGCTCCGCGCCCACGACCCCGCCCAGGTACTCCTCGAGCCCC
Source organism: Gemmatimonadales bacterium (assembly GCA_036390535.1). Classification (GTDB taxonomy): domain Bacteria; phylum Gemmatimonadota; class Gemmatimonadetes; order Gemmatimonadales; family GWC2-71-9; genus SZUA-320. Next base: position 6,112 of record DASWBQ010000236.1, read on the forward strand.
AGCACGTTGACGACCTGGATGCCGGTTGTCGTGGCGGCGATGCGGACCAGGCCCCGGTATTCCATCCCGCCGAGGCGCACGGTGGCTGGCGGGATGGCCGCGATCTCGACCTCGAACGGCGCGGACACCCTGGTCCGCCCCACTTGAATCGAGAGATCCCCGCCGACGGCGGTCAGCCGGGCCGTCGTGCCGGCCGGAATGATCCCGAGCGCGCCCCCATCCCGGTCGGTGATGGCGAGGGCGTGACCGCCGCCCACGTCCAGCCCGGCGGCACGGTCCGCCAGGAGCACCCGGACCGGCGGTCCGGCCCCCGCGACGGGGGCCACGTCGCCGGGCCCCTCCGCCGCCGGGACACAGGCCGCCAGGAGGAACACTGCCAGCGCGACGGCCCGGAACCGGTCAGCCGCGGTAGTTGCCGAACTGAAGCTCGATTTCAAAATCCTGGCCGCGAAGGAAGGCGATGACGGCCTGGAGTTCGTCCTTGGATGGGGCGGTGACCCGGATCTCATCACCCTGGATCGCGGCCTGGACCTTCTTGAATCCCTGGTCCTTGATGGCCTTGACGATCTTCTTGGCGGTGTCGCCCGGTATCCCCTGGGTCAGCGTGACCGTCCGGCGCACCGAGGTCCCGGTCGCCGGGATGTTCTCGCCGAGCTTGATGTTCCTCACCGGCACGCCCCGCTTGGCCATCCGGCCCTGCAGGATCTCGACCAGCTGCTGCATCCGGAATTCGTCATCGGCATGCATCCGGATTTCCGCCTTGCCGCGGTCGAACTCGATGCTGCAGTGGCTGCCCTTGAAGTCGTACCGCTGGGCGATCTCCTTGACCGCCTGATTGACCGCGTTGTCGACCTCCTGGAGGTCGGCCCCGGTCGAGACGTCGAACGACGGATTGGCCATGTCAGGACAGGAAGCTCTCGAGCGCCTTGGACCGGCTGACGTGGCGGAGCCGGCTCAGCGCCTTCTCCTTGATCTGCCGGACCCGCTCGCGGGTGATGCCCAGGCGGCTGCCGATCTCCTCGAGGGTGAGCGGTTCGGGCTCGTCGAGCCCGAAATAGAGCCGGAGAATCCTGGCCTCCCGCTCCTTGAGCGTGGTCAGCACTTCCTCGATCGACTGCGTCAGGGCGTGCTCGAAGGTCTCCGCGTCCGGCCCGGCGTTCTGGGTGTCGGGGAGGTAGTCGAGCAGCCGGTTGTCCTCCCCGGGCGTCAGGGGCGCGTCGAGCGAGAGGTGGTTCTGCGAAATGGACAGGGTCTTCTGGACCTCCTCCATCTCGATATCCATGCCCTCGGCGATCTCGGCGGGAGTGGGCTCCCGCCCAAGCTCCTGCAGCAGCGCCGACGAGCGCCGGGTGATCCGGTGGAGCGTCCCGGCCCGGTTGAGCGGGACCCGGACGATCCGCCCCTGCTCCGCCAGGGCCTGGAGGATCGCCTGCCGGATCCACCAGACGGCGTAGGAGATGAACTTGATGCCCTTGGTCTCGTCGAACTTGTGGGCGGCGCGGATCAGGCCGAGGTTGCCCTCGTTGATCAGGTCGGCGAGGGAGACGCCCTGGTTCTGATACTTCTTGGCGACCGAGACCACGAAGCGGAGGTTGCTGCGGACCAGCTTGTCGAGCGCTTCCTCGTCGCCGGCGTGGATCCGCTGGGCGAGCGAAACCTCCTCGGGCTGCGTGATCAGCGGGTACTTGCTGATCTCCCTGAGGTACTGGTCGAGCGAGCCCTCATCGGAAATCGACGAGTGGCGTGACGTCCCGACCTGAATGGGTCGCATGCGGGAAACCTCGAGTGGCGCGTGGTGACTGTCGAATGACTACTGAAGTGATCGTTGAGGCGCAACCCCGGTCGGGGAGTCGTACGTCGGAAGTCAAACGTCATAAGCCGGGGGTCGCAACGTTCGACGTTCGACGTTCGACTTACGACTTACGACCTACGACCTACGACTGGTAGTTGTCGATCTGCGCCCGCTGCAGCGTCCCGGAATAGTCTACGTACCCGACCTTCGTCTCCGAGTAGAAGTCGTAGACCTCCCAGCCGCCCTCGCGGTGTCCGTTGCCGGTCTGCTTGACGCCGCCGAATGGCAGGTGGGCCTCGGCGCCGATCGTCGGGGCGTTGACGTAGGTGATGCCGTTCTCGAGCGCCTCCATGGCCCGGTACGCCAGGTTGACGTTCCGGGTGTAGAGCGAACTCGACAGGCCGTACCTGACCCCGTTGTTGATCCGCACCGCCTGGTCGAAGGTCGAGAACCGGATCACGCTGAGCACCGGCCCGAAGATCTCCTCCTGGGCAATCCGGTGCCGAGGCCGGACCCCGGCGAAGATCGTGGGCCGGTAGAACCACCCCTTGGCGAGCCTGGGGCCGGTGCCGCGCCGCCCGCCGCAGACCAGCTCGGCACCGTCGTCCTGCCCGGCGCGCACGTA
>DASWBQ010000237.1:0-2133 GCA_036390535.1 Gemmatimonadales bacterium
CGCCGATCAGCGACGCCAGTCCCCGGATGGTCAGGAAGTGGCCCGACAGCAGGTACTTCTCGCCCGTCCGGCCGCGGGCCAGCGCCGCCATGACGCCGCGGGAGAGGTCGCGCACGTCCACGAAGTCGTAGCCGCCGGGCACCAGCATCGGCACCCGGCCCCGGGCGATGTCGATCACCGCCTGGCCCAGGAGGGAGGGGTAGTGGTCGTGCGGCCCGATCACGCTGGTCGGCGCCACGATCACCGCGTCGAGGCCCCGCGCCACCGCGTCCCGCACCGCCTGGTCCGCCAGCAGCTTGGAGCGGTCGTACGCCGACACGTGACGGGAGATCGGCGGCCGGGTCTCGTCGAGCGGCTGGTCGAGAGGGAAGGGGTCGTAGGTGTGGATGCTGCTGAAGTGGACCAGCCGGCCGACCCCCTCGGCAAGGCACGCCTCCACCACCGCCCGTGTTCCCGCCACGTTGACCCGGGCGAGCGCACCGTCCCGGTCGCCGTCGATCGAGATCCGGGCGGCCGCGTGGATGACCGCGTCCGCGCCCCGCACCAGCCCGCGCATCGCGTCCGGGTCGGTGACGTCCCCCCGCACCGGTTCGGCGGTGAGCCCGGCGACGGCGTCCTCCCGCTGGTGGATCAGCAACCGGAGCTCGTGCCCCTCCTCCAGGAGGAGGCGGGCCAGGTTGGCGCCGACGTGGCCGTTGGCGCCGGTGATGGCGATCCGCATCAGGGGATGATAGCCCTCTTAACGATCCCTTCATATCCGAGGTGGATATTCCCTTCAGGGGAAGTCCGTCCCGCGAAAGGGACCCAGGTCGTGTCGAAACTCGTGCTCGTGGCCATCGGCGGTAACGCCCTGATCCGCGCCGACCAGGCGGGGACCGCCGACGAGCAGTTCGCCAACGCGATGGAGACCGCGGCCGGAGTGGTGCAGCTGATCCGCCACGGCCACCGGGTGGTCCTGACCCACGGCAACGGTCCCCAGATCGGCGCGATGCTGATCCGCTCCGAGGCCTCGGCCGACCGGGCCTACCGGATGCCCTATGACACCTGCGTCGCCGCCACCCAGGGCGAGGTCGGCTACGTCCTGCAGTACGCCATGTGGCAGCAGCTCCAGAAGGCCAGCCTCCGCGTGCCGGTGGTCTCCATGGTGACTCAGGTGGTGGTCGACCAGCACGACCCCGCGTTTGCCCACCCGACCAAGCCGATCGGCCCCTGGCTCACCCCCGACGAGGCCCGGCGCTGCTGCCGCGACCTCGGCTGGCACGCGGTCGAGATGACGCCCGGGCGCTTCCGCCGGGTGGTCCCGTCGCCGGAGCCCCGGGAGGTCGTGGAACTCGAGGCCATCCGGGCCTGCGTCGACCGCGGCCACATTGTCATCGCGGGCGGGGGTGGCGGGGTGCCGGTCTTCAACGACAAGGACATCACCAAGGGCGTCGAGGCGGTCGTCGACAAGGACCTCACCTCCGCCATCCTCGCCAGCCGGCTCGGCGCCGACACCTTCGCCATCGTCACCGGCGAGGAGCACGTCTGCCTCGACTACGGCCTGCCGACCCAGCAGGCGCTGCACCGGGTCACCGACGTCGACTGCCGCCGCTGGCTCGCGGAAGGGCAGTTCCCCGAGGGGAGCATGGGTCCCAAGATCCAGGCCGCCCTCGCCTATCTCGATCGGCAGGGGCGTGAAGTGGTGATCACCGACATCGAGCACCTGCTCTCCGCCGTGGCAGGCCAGGCGGGGACCCACATTCGCCCGGTCCAGCAGTCGCTGGACTGGGACTGATCCGGCGGGTAGAGGCTGGTACCCGCCGTCCAACCGGGAGTGAGCATGGCCAGGACACGCGTCATCGTCATGGGGGCCGCGGGCCGGGACTTCCACAACTTCAACACCGTCTTCCGCGGCAACCGGAGATACGAGGTGGTCGCCTTCACTGCCACCCAGATCCCGAACATCACCGGCCGGACGTACCCGGCCGCCCTGGCCGGCGCCCTCTACCCGAGGGGAATCCGAATCCTGCCGGAAGAGGACCTGGCCCGGCTGATCGACCGGTACCAGGTGGAGGAAGTGGTCTTCTCCTATTCGGACGTGAGCTACAACTACGTCATGGACAAGGCCTCGCTGGTGATGGCCCATGGCGCGGA
>DASWBQ010000238.1:0-1663 GCA_036390535.1 Gemmatimonadales bacterium
GATCGCCCCGCACCTCCACCCGCACCACCCCGCCGCGCCAGGACGCCTGGTAGCCGACCAGGGCGTTTCGGCCCAGCCGCTCGGCCCAGAGCGGCCCGAGGGCGCAGTGGGCCGAGCCGGTGACCGGGTCCTCCGGCACCGCCACCTCCGGTCCGAAGAAGCGGGACACGAAGTCGATGCCCGGTTCGTCCCCGGGCGCCGTCACGATGATGCCGCGCGCGGGGACCTTCGCGAGGCGCGCCATGTCCGGCTTCATGCCCCGCACGACGGCCGCATCCTCGTACCGCGCGACGACGTCGTAGATGCTGCGCCCCACCCACACCGGTGAGGCACCCAGCGCCTCCACCAGATCGGGGGGCATCGTGACGGCCGTGGCCGGGGTGGCGGGGAAGTCCAGCACGATCCACTCGCCGTCGCGCTCCGCCGTGAGCAGGCCGCTCCGGCTGTGAAACCGGGCCACCTCCCCCCGCGCGAGGCGGCCCGACTCCCAGAGGAAGTGGGCGCTCGCCAGCGTGGCGTGACCGCAGAGGTCCACCTCGACCGACGGGGTGAACCACCGCAGGCCGATCCCCTCCGGATGGCGGGAGAGGAACGCCGTTTCGGCGAGGTTCATCTCGGCGGCCACCGCCTGGTGCCAGGCGTCATCCCGCGGCCCGTCGAGGAAGGTGACCGCCGCGGGGTTGCCGGCGAAGGGACGGTCGGTGAAGGCGTCGATCTGCCAGAGAGGAAGAGTCATGAGTCGTGAGTCGAGAGTAAAGAGCAGAGGGATGAGAGTAGAGAGTAGAGAGTAGAGAGTAGAGAGCGGAGAGCGGACTGTCATGCGGGGGACCCTCTCACGACTCACGACTCACGACTGAAGTGGCACGCGACTTCCCGATCGCCGACCGGCCGCAGCTCCGGCCGCTCGGCATCGCACCGGCCCGCCTTCTCCGGCCACCAGCAGCGGGCCGCGAAGCTGCAGCCGGAGGCCACCACCGTGGGACTTGGCGGTGCCCCCCGGAGGATGATCCGCTCGGGACGATCGGCGGCGTTGACCGTGGGCACCGCCGACCGGAGGGCGATCGTGTAGGGGTGCGCCGGAGCGGTGAGAATCGCGGTGGCCGGGCCGGTCTCGACGATCCGCCCGGCGTACATCACCGCGATCCGGTGCGCGACCCTGGCCACGGTCGCGAGGTCGTGGGCGATGAAGAGACAGGCGAGCCGACGGGACCGCTGCAGCCGGGCCAGCAGCTCGAGAATCTCGGCGCGCACCAGGACGTCGAGGGCCGAGACCGGCTCATCGAGGACCAGCAGCTCGGGATCGACGGCGAGGGCCCGGGCCAATGCCAGTCGCTGCCGCTCGCCGCCGGAGAAGGTGTGAGGATAGTCCACCCGCCGGGCCGGGTCGATCCCGACTTCAGAAAAGAGGGCCGCGACCCGCTCATTGCGAGTGTCGGGGGTGCCGATCGCGTGGATCTCGAGCCCTTCTCCCACCGTCTCCCCGGCAGTGAGGCGCGGGTTGAGAGGGGCGAAGGGGTCCTGGAAGACGATCTGGAACCGCCGGCGCAGCGCCCGGAGGTTCGTCCGGGGCACGGTGGCGAGATCCAGCCCGTCGAAGCGGACCGTACCGGAGGCGGGGTTGAGGAGCCTGACCACGGCGCGGGCGAGCGTGGACTTGCCGGAG
>DASWBQ010000239.1:0-4047 GCA_036390535.1 Gemmatimonadales bacterium
GCTCCAGCACGATCGGGATCGGGGCCCCCTCCGTCGCCTCGGCGTACTGCAGGCGGAACTGGAGCCCGAACTCCTCGCCGGTCGCCGGGATCCCGCCCACCGAGATCAGCCGGTCGCCGACCCGCACGCCCGCCTTCTCCGCCATGCTCCCCGGCACCACCTCGAGCACCAGCGCCCCGCTGCTGTCGGTGCTGGTGCTCACCCCGATCCGCGCCTCGTGGAGGGTGTCGGTCACCAGTCGGAGCCCTGCCTTCGGCAGCACCTCACCCCACGGAAACGGCTCCCGCCCGTCGATGTACCGGGTGTTGAAGTCGTCGAAGGTTTTCCCGCCCGCTGCCCGGCGCACCGCCGCCCACCATTCGGTGCCCGAGAAGCCGCGGCCCTGTTTCCAGGCCGTCCGGTAGAGCCCGCCCAGCACGTCGTCGAGCGACCGCTGGTTGTCGCTCGCGTCGCGGATCAGGATGTCGAGCAGCAGCCCCGCCAGGGCGCCCTTCGGGTAGTAGATGTAGGCGGTGCCGTCGTCGGGCTGGACCCAGCTCGACAGTGACGCGTCCTCCAGCGCCACCGGCGGCGCCAGCACCGTGCTCAGCACCTTCTCCTGGGTGAAGTCGAGCCAGCCGGCCGAGTCCACCACCTGGCCCCGCGACAGCGCCACGTCGGCGTAGTAATCGGTGATCCCTTCGCTGACCCAGAGCCAGGGAGTCGGCTGCGCCTGGTCGTAGCGGTAGGGCCAGAGGTCCGACGGCCGGAGTCGTTTCACGTTCCAGGCGTGGAAGATCTCGTGGGCGGTGATCGACGCCAGGATCGGCGTGCCGATCATCTGCGGGTTGTAGATCCCCACGTGCGAGTTCTGGTGCTCGAGCGCGCTCCCGCCCCCGTAGGTCGGTTCGAAGATCGCCAGGATGGTGTAGTCCACCCACGGCGTCTCGCCGAAGACCCGCGCCATCGCCGGGATCGACTTCCCCAGTTCGGTCAGGAACTGCAGCCTGGGCGTGCCGCGGAAGGCCCCCTCGGGCCAGGTCGCCACCCGGGTGACCTTCCCCTCCACCGTCACGCTGTCGAGGTCGAACCGGCCGATGAACAGCGGCATGTCGACCAGGTCGTGGTAGTTCGCCTCGCGGAAGGTGTGCGCGGAGTCCGCCCGCCGCATCCCGGTCGCCACCCGCCACGCCGGCTCGGTATGCACCCGCACCGTCGCGGGGAACCCGAAACCCATCCCCTCCGGGTAGAGGAAGACGTTGGTGCCGTTCACCAGGAGGAAGTCATCCCGCGCCCACGCCTTGGCGTTGTCCAGTTCGTCGGCGTAGTAGTCGAACGACACTCGCACCGTACCCCGGCCCGCCGGTCGCAGCCGCCAGGTGTCGGGGTCGGTCTTGTCCCAGCGCAGCGCCGTGCCGTCCTGGTCCGCCCGGAAGGCCCGGACGTGCCGGGCGAAGTTGCTGATCTCGTAGGCCCCCGGCGTCCACGCCGGCAGCGACAGCCGCACCGGAGCGGTCCCGGTCACGTCGAACGTCATCCCCACCCGCACCAGGCGCTCCCGTGCCAGCTCGGCGTTGAAGGTGAGGTCGTAGCGGATGTTGCGGACCGCGGGCGCCGGCGCCTGCGCCACCAGCGGGGAGGCCGCCAGCAGCGCGGCGATGAGACGAATCGGAAGCACCGAGATCGAACTCCGGTTGAAGGCCGTCCGGAAGATACCCCGGCCGCCCTGCCGCCTTGCCGCCCTGCCGCCCTGCCGCCCTGCCGCCCTGCCGCCCTGCCGCCCTGCCGCCCTGCCGCCCGCTTGACTCGCCCTTGATGCTGCCCCGCCATCCTCCTTGCCGACCACAGCAACCCATTACCGTCGACAAGGAGCCGTCATATGTTCAACCGCGTGTCCCACCTCGTTCTCCTCGGCCTCTGTGCCGCCATCGGCTGCCAGGACGGAGGCCTCCCGTCGGAAGCCGGCCCCGCCACGCTCGCGGCCCGGCAGGCCGATGTCCCCATCGTGGTCATGACCCGCAACATGTACGTCGGCGGCAACGTCGACCGGGTCATCGGTGCCCTGTCCGGGATCACCGGCGAAGACCCCGCCGCCGCGCTGGAGGCCGTCCTCCAGGAGCTCTACGTCACCCACCTGCCGGCCCGGGTCAATGCCCTGGCCGACGAGATCGCCCGCGAGCGCCCGACCGTCGTCGCCCTCCAGGAAGTCTCGGCCATCAGCATCCCCTTCGTCCCCTACACCGCCGACTTCCTGGCCGCGCTGCAGCAGGCGCTCCTGGTGCGCGGGCTCGCCTACACCACCTACGCCAACCTCAACTTCGCCTTCACCAACATCGCCGGCATGGGCATCGAGCTCGCTGACAGCGACGTGCTCCTGGTCGACAGCGGCGTGGAGGTACTCCACAGCGCCAACGGCACCTATGCCTGCCCGGGGCTCTGCATTCCCGGCCTGCCGGGCATCGGCGACCTGACCCGCGGCTGGGTCCGGGTCGACGCCCGGATCGCCGGCAAGCCGGTCACTTTCGTCGGGACCCATCCCGAGTCGGGGGACGCCGGCCAGATTCCGCTGCTCCGCGCCGGCCAGGTGCAGGCGCTGGTGCAGGAACTCCCGGTCGATCGCCCCGTGGTGCTGATGGGCGACCTCAACGACGTCCCCGGCAGCCCGATGCACCAGGTCCTCGCTGCGGCCGGCTTCGTGGACGCCTGGGCCGCCATCCACCCGGACCAGCAGGGCAACACCTGCTGCTTCGACAGCAACCTCCTCACCGGCAGCCTGGTCAAGCGGATCGACTATGTCATGGTCCGGGGCGGCTTCACCGACGGCACCGGCCGGCTGGTCGGCGGCGCCCGCGCCCGGCTGATCGGCGCCAGTGACGCGGAGAAGCTGGCCGGCCCCGCCGGCGCCATCTGGCCGTCGGATCACGCCGGCGTGGTGGTGAGTCTGCCGCCGGCGCGGTGAAGACCCAGCGGGAAGAACGACCGCGGTCGTTCTTCCCGCTGCGGTTTTCCCGCTGAGGTTCCTCCCGCCTATTTTCCGGGATGCCCCCCAAAGCCCGCCTCTTCTGGCCCATCTTCGTCGTCTGGCTGCTGCTCGACATCGTCACCAAGCGGTGGGCGCTCGACACCCTCCAGCCGCCCGGCCTGCCCCACGACGTTCTGGGTGAGTACCTCCGCTGGACCCTCGCCTTCAACCGCGGCGCCGCCATGGGCATGCACCTGGGCGAATGGTCCCGGCCCTTCTTCACCGTGGTCGGCGTGGTGATGCTCGGCGTGCTCTACTGGCTCTACCGCACCACCGCCCCGGCCGACCGTCTCCGCGCCGCGGTCATCGCCTTCGTCATGGCCGGGGCGCTCGGCAACCTGATCGAGCGGATCCGCCTGGGACAGATCACCGACTTCATCGACGTCGGCGTCGGCAGCGTCCGGTTCTGGACCTTCAACGTCGCCGACATGGGGATCACCTGCGGGGCGATCGCCCTGGCCCTGGTCCTCGGCAAGGACGACGTGAAGACGGAAACAGGAACCAGGAAACAGGCAACAGGGTAATCAGCTGCCTCCAGCACTCCTGTTCCCTGTTCCCTGTTCCCTGTTTCCTGATTCCTGATTACTGCCCTTCCGCGCGCAGCAACTCGGCTTTCCGCGCAGCACCCCACCGATACCCGCCCAGCCCGCCGTCGCTCCGCACCGCCCGGTGGCAGGGGATCACCACCGCGACGTTGTTCCGCGCGCAGGCGTTCGCCACCGCCCGCACCGCGGTGGGCTTCCCGATCCGCCGCGCCAGCTCCGCGTAGGTGATCGTCTCACCGGACGGGATCCGCTGGAGCGCCGTCCACACCAGCCGCTGGAAGGCGGTCGCGCGGATGTCGAGCGGCAGCTCCCCATGGGGCTCGGCTCCCCGGACCCGGTCGAGCACCGCCCGCACCACGCCGCCGAGGACCTGGTCGTCCCGGAGCCGGCTGGCCTTCGGAAACTCCTCGGCGAGCGACCGCTCCAGACTCGCCGGCCCGTCACCGAGCCCCACGAAGCAGAGGCCCCGGTCGGTTCCCGCCACCAGCACCGAGCCCAGGG
>DASWBQ010000240.1:0-2030 GCA_036390535.1 Gemmatimonadales bacterium
CAAGGCGCAGGAGTATGAGCGGAACCGCGCCGCCAACCCCTCGCTTCCCCGTGACTTGGGGATGGAGGCACTGGGCCGGATGCTGCGCAAGGAGTTGCCGGGACGGATCCAGGCGAACGCCGCCACCGATATCCGTTCCGCGCTCAGCCTGGCCGAGGAGTTCAAGTTCGACCTGATCATCGACGGCGGCGCCGCGGCGTGGGAATACCGGGATGCGCTCGCGTCCCGCCGCGTTCCGGTGGTCCTTGGCCAGGTGTCCCACCCCTACGTCAGCAACGAGGAGATCCCCGACAAGACCGACTACCCGCCGGTGGATGAGCGGCTGGCCGGACGGCTGACGGCCGCAGGGGTCAAGACGGCGGTGGCGACGTTCTCCCGGGCCTTCGGGTCCCTGGCGCCGGCGGGCACCGGCAAGTGGCTGCTGGTCGACGCCGCCATCGCGGCCGGCTACGGGATGTCGGAGGCGGACGTGCTCAAGGCGGTCACGCTGGTTCCCGCCGAGATCCTCGGGGTGGCCAATCGGCTCGGCAGCCTCGAGGTGGGCAAGGACGCCGACGTGATCCTTCTCGACGGACCCCCGCTGAGCGTGAAGACCTGGGTGCGGAAGGTGTGGGTGGGCGGAGAGCTGGTCTACGAGAAGTAGTCGCGAGTCGAGAGTGGAGCGTCGAGAGAGAGCAGGGTCGAGAGTGGTGAACCGAGAGGAAACAAGTAGGCCGCCCGGTGGGCGGCCTTTTCTCTCGATGCTCGACTCTCGACTCTCGACTCACGATTTCGGGAACAGCCCCTCCGCCTTGACGACCGTCCGCCCCGCCACCGGCGGGCTGCTCAGCGATGCCCAGTCGGCCGAGGCCGCGGCACCGTCCTGGCCCAGCGCCCGCCAGAGCTGCTCCATCTTGCCGGGCAGGAAGGGGGAGCAGAGCACGGCCAGCCGGTAGAGGCAGCTGGCCAGGGCGTGGAGGGCGACGTCGAGTTCCGCCTCCGCGCCGCGCTTGGCGAGGCTCCAGGGCGCGGTCTCGACGATGTACTGGTTGGCCCTGGTCACCAGCGCCCAGGCGGCGTCCGCCCCGGCCTTCAGGTCGAGGGCATCCATCGCGCTGCCGTACCGTGCCACCGTCTCGGCACCGGCGCGGTCGAGACCGGCGTCGCCCGTCGCGCCGGGGACGATTCCCCCGCGGTACTTCTCCAGCATCGCCAGCGAACGCGAGGCCAGGTTCCCCAGCCCGTCGGCCAGGTCGGCGACGTAGCGCTCCTCGAACCGCTCCCAGCTGAAGTTGCCGTCGCTGTCCCAGGCGATTTCGCGGAGCAGGAAGTACCGGAAGGCGTCGGCCCCGAACCGGTCGAGTGCCTCCCCGAGGTCCAGCTTCACCCCGGCGCTCTTGCTGAAGCGTTCCCCGCCGAGGTAGACGAATCCGTGGGCCCAGACGGTGCGGGGCAGGGGCAGTTCCGCCGCCCGGAGCATCGCGGGCCAGATGACGCAGTGGAACCGGGTGATGTCCTTGCCGATCACGTGCAGCTGGGCGGGCCACCGGGCGCCGCTGCCGGGTACCCGGGTGGCGGTCCAGTAGTTCGGCAGGGCGTCGAACCAGACGTAGGTCATCTGGTGCTCGCCGGTGGACGTCGGGCGCGGGAACGGCACGCCCCACCGGAGCCGGGCCCGGCTGGCCGAGACGTCCTCCAGGCCGGAGCGAAGCAGGGCGAGGATCTCGTTGCGGCGGCTGTCCGGCTGGACGAAACCCGGGTTGGCGTCAATGTGCCCCGCCAGGAAGTCGCGATAGCGGGACAGCCGGAAGAACCAGTTGCGCTCCTTCACCGTTTCGAGCGTCCGGGTCGGATGGATCGCGCACCGGCCGTCCTGGATCTCGTTGTCCGGCTTGAAGGCCTCGCAGCCGACGCAGTACAGCCCCTCGTACTCGCGCTCGTAGAAGTCGTCGGGGTTCCGCTCGAAGATCCGCTCGATCAACTCCTGGACCCCCGCCTTGTGGGTGGGGTCGGTGGTCCGGATGAACTGGTCGCGGGTGATGCTGAGCCGG
>DASWBQ010000241.1:0-3970 GCA_036390535.1 Gemmatimonadales bacterium
CGGGCCAGGCAGGCCCGTCAGGGGATGCTGATCTTCAAGCTGCTGATGGGCGCAATAACGGGAATCTCCCTGCTGGTCGGCGGGATCGGCATCATGAACGTGCTGCTCGCGTCGGTCGCCGAGCGCACCCGTGAGATCGGCATCCGGAAGGCCACGGGGGCCCGCCGGCGGGACGTGCTGCTGCAGTTCCTGGCGGAGTCGGTGGCCATCACCGGGCTCGGCAGCGTGGTGGGCGTCCTGCTCGGACTCGCCGGCGCCTTCGGGGTCACGGCGATCATGCGGGCCCGGACCGAGGCAGTCATCTATGCCGCCTTCACCTGGGGCACCGTGGCGATTGCCGTGGCCGCGGCCGTGACGGTCGGGATCGCCTTCGGCATCTACCCGGCCCTGCGGGCGGCCCGGCTGTCTCCGATCGACGCGATCCGCCACGAGTAGGGGCGGCCTGATAGGCCGCCCCTACGGTATATTGGGGCATGCTTCCCATCGATCTGCGCGGCAAGCGCGCCTTCATCGCCGGCGTGGCGGACGACGCCGGCTTCGGATTCGCCATCGCCAAGGCCTTCGCCGAGGCGGGCGCGACGGTCTGCGTCGGCACCTGGCCGCCGGCCCTCGGCATCTTCGAGAAGCTGCTCGAGCGCGGCAAGATCGGCGACTCGCTGCGGCTGTCGGACGGCTCCACCATGGCGTTCGAGAAGATCTACCCCCTCGACGCCGCCTTCGACACGATGGCCGACGTGCCCGGGGAGATCCGCGAGAACAAGCGCTACCAGGAGCGGGGCGACTTCAGCATCGCGGGGCTCACGGCGGCGCTCGAGGCCGACTTCGGGAAGCCCTGCCTCGACATCGTGGTGCACTCGCTCGCCAACGGGCCCGAAGTGAAGCTGCCGCTCCTCACCACCAGCCGGGGCGGCTACCTGGCGGCGGTGAGCGTCTCCGCCTACAGCAACGTCTCGCTGATCCGCCACCTGATCCCGCTGATGCGGCCGGGCGGCAACTTTCAGTCGCTCACCTACATGGCGAGCGAGCGGGCGATCCCGGGATACGGCGGCGGGATGTCGTCGGCCAAGGCGGCGCTCGAGTCCGACACCCGCACCCTGGCGATGGAAGTCGGCCGCCAGCTGGGCTTCCGGATCAACACCATCTCGGCCGGGCCGCTGGCCTCGCGGGCGGCGACCGCCATCGGCAAGATCGAGCGGATGATCGACTACTGCCGCCGTAACTCGCCGATCGACCGCGACCTGTCCGCCATGGACGTGGGCTACGTGGCGGCGTTCCTGGCGAGTCCGATGGCGGCGGCGATCACGGCCACCACCATGTACGTGGATAACGGCTACCACAGCATGGGGATGGGCATCGAAGCGCCCGTCCTGGGCGCCACCGACTGACCGTGACGGCACGGCACTGGGCCACCGCCGGCGCCCTCCTGGCCGGGCTCGCGGTGGCCCTCGGCGCGTTCGGGGCCCACGGCCTCCGGAATTACCTGGATGCCGCCGACCTGGCCACCTTCGACACCGGCGCCCGGTACCAGATGTACCACGGCCTCGCCCTCCTGGCGGTGGCCTGGATGGCCGCGAAGGCGCCGTCCCGCGCGACCGACGTCGCCGGCTGGGCCTTCGTTGCCGGCACCGTCGTCTTCAGCGGCAGCCTCTACCTCCTGACGCTGGGCGGGCTCCGCTGGATGGGAGCGGTGGCCCCGCTCGGCGGAGTCAGCTTCCTGGTGGGCTGGGGCGCCCTGGCCCTCGCCGCCCGGCGCCTCCCCAGCCAAGGGTGAGCCTCCGGCGCCTTCACCTGCTGGTGGGTCTGGCCACGGTGGTGCTGTTCGGGCTCACCGGGCTGTACATGCACTTCCGTTACGACCACCTGCGGGGGATGACCGACGCCACCCGGCTGCTGTTCCGGAGCACGCACATCTACCTGCTGTTCTCGGGGCTGTTGAACGTGGCGCTGGGGTTGAGTGGGGCGGGAGACAACGGGAGGGAGCGGGAGAAGGCGGGAGGGACTGCAGCGGGAGGAACAACGGCGGGAGGTGCAGCGGCGGGACCGGGCCTGCTCCGGGCGATCGGCTCGGTCCTGATCCTGGTCGGGCCGTTGCTCTTCCTGGCGGGGTTCCTCCGGGAACCGTTCCTCGGGGCCCTGGCCCGGCCCTTCAGCCGACCGGCGATCTACGCCGCCCTGGCGGGGATGGCGCTTCATTGGGTCGCCTCGCTGCGGCGAGGCTGAGATCCGGCCCCCTCGCTCCGCTCGGGGTGACAGCGCAACCGGTGACCGAGGTCACCCCGAGCGCAGCGAGGGGGCCGAAACAACGCTTCGCCCCGTCCCGGCGTAGATTTTCTGATATCCCCTGACCATTCCGGCCCTTCCCTCAAGGCAGGTCTCATGCGCCGTTCCGCTCTTGCCCTAGCCCTTCTGCTGGTTCCCGCTACTCTCCCGGCCCAGGAGGCTGTGGACACCGCCGCAGTCCGCCGGATCCGCGAGGCGGCCTTCTCCGGCCAGGTGATGGAGATCGCCAGCTGGCTGACGGACGTCTATGGCCCGCGGCTCACCAATTCGCCGATCTCGAAGCAGGCCGGCGACTGGACCGTCAAGAAGCTCACCGAGTGGGGGCTGAAGGACGCCCGGCTGGAGCCGTGGGGCGAGTTCGGCCGAGGCTGGACCAACGAGCGGACCATGGTGCAGGTCACGGCGCCCGTGCCCTTCCCCGTGACCGCCTACCCGGCCGCCTGGACGCCCGGCACCAACGGCCTGGTGTCCGGAAAGGTGGTCGCGGTCATCGTCGACAGCGCGCCGGACTTCGCCAAGTATCGGGGCAAGCTCCGTGGGGCGATCGTGATGACGGGGGCGCCGCGCGCGGTACAGGCATCGTGGCAACCGCTGGCGAAGCGGCTGACCGACGAGGAACTGGCGAAGATGGCGGCGGCGGCGGCGCCGGCCCCCCAGGGCCAGCAGGGGCCCCAGAACCAGGACCAGTTCCGGGCGAGGATGCAGGCCCAGCAGACCCTGGCCGCCCAGCGGACCCAGTTCCTGAGGGACGAGGGGGTCGTCGCGGTGCTGCAGCCAGGCCGGGGTGACGGCGGCACCGTCTTCGTGGGTGGGGGCGGCTCGCGCGACCCCAAGGCCCCCCAGGCGCTGCCGACCCTGGTGCTGGCGATCGAGCACTACGGCCGGATCTGGCGGACCCTCGAGAAGGGGCTGGACGTCACCATGGACCTCGACGTCCGGAACACCTTCCACGACCAGGACCTGAGCACCTTCAACGTCCTGGCCGAGATTCCCGGCACCTCCAAGGCCGACGAGGTGGTGATGCTGGGGGCCCACTTCGACAGCTGGCACGGCGGCACCGGCGCCACCGACAACGCGGCCGGCTCGGCCGTGATGATGGAGGCGGTCCGGATCCTCAAGGCGCTCAACCTGCCGCTCAAGCGGACGGTGCGGATCGCCCTCTGGACCGGCGAGGAGCAGGGGCTGCTGGGCTCGCGCGCCTGGGTGCGCAACACCTACGGGACGCGGGACAGCCTCAAGCCGGCGGCGGCCAAGTTCTCGGGCTACTTCAACGTGGACAACGGCACCGGCGCCATCCGGGGCGTGTACCTGCAGGGGAACGGCAACATCGCCCCCGTGTTCGACGCCTGGATGAAGCCGTTCGCCGACAAGGGGGTGAAGACCCTCACCCTGCAGAACACCGGCGGCACCGATCACCTGGCGTTCGACGCCGTGGGGCTGCCGGGCTTCCAGTTCATCCAGGACCCGGTGGAGTACTCGACCCGGACCCATCACTCGAGCATGGACACCTGGGAACGGCTCCAGGCGGACGACATGAAGCTCAACGCGGCGGTGGTGGCGGCGTTCGTCTACCTGACGGCCAACCGGCCGGAACTGCTGCCCAGGAAGGGCGGGCTGACTCCGTAGGGCGGGAGGGTCGGGAAGGTCGGGAGAGTAGGGAAAGCGCGAAGGGCCACCTGAACGGAGGCCC
>DASWBQ010000242.1:0-1715 GCA_036390535.1 Gemmatimonadales bacterium
CCCGTCGGCGAGTTCGCGCAACTGCGCGAACGCCGGCACCGCCTCCTCCGGCAACGCCCGGGCGACCTCTCCGAGGTCGCCCCCGCTGCCGGCCGCCCGCAGGGCCGCGAAGACCGCGCGGTACACCGGGACCTCGAAGTCCTCCTCGCGGAAATCGTCGAGACCACGGGCCCGCCAAGGCGCCGCCGCCACCCTCACGCGAAGGAGGGCGCGCTCCAGCCGGGCCCCCGGATACCGGACCCGCCGCTCAGGCGGCCGGGCCGGGTGGCTCCCCGCGCCCCGCTCCGCGGGCGCCGCGGGCTCCGGACGCGGCGCCGGCCGTTCCCGCAGCTCCTGCTGCAGGGTCTCGCGGCTGATGCCTACCCGCTCCGCCACCCGCCCGAGATAGAGGTCCCGGACCACCGGGTCACTGGGCGCCCGCACCGTCGACATCAGCCGGTCGAGGGCGTCCTGTCGCTTGGCCACGTCCCCGAACCAGCCGCGCTGGTCCAGGAGCTGGAGCTTGCGCTCGAGGACGTCCATCGCGTCGCGCAGCAGCGGCGTCAGCGCCGCGGCCCCGCCCGCGCGCACCAGGGTGTCGGGGTCCTCCCCCTCAGGCATCGTCGCCACCCGCACCCGCACCCCGTGGCGCAGCAGTTCATCTCCCGCGCGGAACGTGGCGCGCAGGCCGGCCCGGTCGCTGTCGTAGAGCAGAATCACGGTGCGGGCGAAGCGGCGGAGGACGCCCGCCTGTTCCGCCGTCAGGGAGGTGCCGAGCGGCGCCACCACGTGCTCGATGCCGGCGGCGTACAGCCGGAGCACGTCGAAGTAGCCCTCGACCACGATGGCGGCCTCTTCCTTCCGGATCGCCTGCTTGGCCACGTGCAGGTGATAGAGCTGCCCGCCCTTCTTGAAGACGGGGGTCTCCGGCGAGTTGAGGTACTTCGGCTCGCCGGGGCCGAGCAGGCGGCCGCCAAAGCCCACGACCCTGCCCCGGAGATCGTGGATCGGGAACAGCAGCCGGCCCCGGAAGCGCGGCACCACCGTGCCGTCATCGCGGCGGTGGAGCAGCCCCGCCTCCAGCATGACGGCCCGATCCAGTCCCAGCCGGTCCATCTCGGCCAGGAAGTCGGGGCCGCGCGGGGCGAACCCGATGCCCCACTCACCGGCCTGGGCGAGGGTGTACCCTCGGCTCTCGAAGTACTCCCGGGCCTCGCGGGCATCGGCCCCCTCCTGGAACCGGCGGGCGTAGAACTCCTGGGCCATCGCGGCCGCCTGGAAGAGCGGCTCCCGCGGATCCGGCCCCTCGCGCGGGCCGGACTCGGGAATCACGATCCCGACGCGCCGGGCCACCTCGCGCACCGCCGTCGGGTAGTCGAGGCCCTGTCGCTTCATCAGCCAGGTGAAGACGTCGCCGCCCTCGTGGCAGACGAAGCAGTAGTAGAGGCCCTTGCGGGGGATCACCGAGAAGTTCCGGTGGGTGCCCCCGTGGAAGGGACAGGCGCCGCGGTAGTCGGCCCCGGTCCGCTTGAGCTGCACCGACTCCCCGACGATCCCGACGAGGTCCGCGGCGTCACGAACCTGTTCGATGATTTCCTCGGGAATCATGCTCATGCCCGGAACTCCACCAGGGTCACGCCCGAGCCGCCCTGGTTGGCCGGGGCAAGGGCGAAACGCTGCACCCGCCGGTCGGCCCGCAGCACCTCGTGGACCCGCTCCCTCACCGCCCCCGTCCC
>DASWBQ010000243.1:0-6777 GCA_036390535.1 Gemmatimonadales bacterium
GGGATGTAGCGCCAGCCGGGTGTCGGCCGCGCCGAGTCGGCGGCCGGCCGCGGGATGCCCGCCGGCATCACGCCGAGCGCGGTCAGGCTGTCGCTCGCCCGGCGCCAGCTTGAGTCCGCCCGGGCCCGGGCTTGGGCCCGCATCAGGCTGTCGGCACGCGCCACGCTGTCCTGATCGCTGGTGAAGGTCCGGATCAGCTTCCCCTGCGCATCGAGGAAGTCGAGGGTGACCTTCTGCCCGCCCTTCTTGAGCCAGTACTGGACCCCGGCCTCGAAGCCGCCGCCGAAGAACCCGCCGATCCGGTAAACGTCTCGCGGCTGGAAGAGGTGGGTGTCCTTGGCGAGCACTTCGGGCGCCATCTGGCGGAGGGCGGACAGGTCGTCGAGGATCCAGAAGGCGCGGCCGTGGGTGCCGGCCACCAGGTCGCCCTCCTTCACCTGCAGGTCGTGCACCGGTACCGGCGGGAGGTTCCGCTGCAGCCGCTGCCAGGTGCCCCCGTCATTGACAGAGACCCAGACGCCGCGCTCGGTCCCGGCGAAGAGGAGGCCCGGCCGGATCGGGTCCTCGCGGATCACCCGGGTGAACTCGCTGGGGGCGATTCCCGTCGTGATCGGGGTCCAGGTCTGCCCGTAGTCCTTCGTCTTGAAGAGATAGGGTGCGAAGTCGTTCAGCTGGTACCGGTTGCCGGCCAGGTACGCGGTGCCCTTGGCATGATGGGACGCCTCGATGATCGACATCCGCATCCACTCCGGGATGCCCTTCGGCGTCACGTTCGTCCAGGTGGCGCCGCCGTCCCGGGTGATGTGCACCAGCCCGTCGTCGGATCCGGTCCAGATCACGCCCTTCTCCAGGGGCGACTCCGCCACCGTGAAGATGGTGCCGTAGTACTCGACGCTGGTCTGGTCCCTGGTGATCGGCCCGCCCGACGGCCCCAGCGTCCGCGGGTCGTTCCGGGTCAGGTCGCCGCTGATGGCGGCATAGGAGCTTCCCTCGTCCGTGGATTTGAAGAGGACGTTCGAGCCCACGTAGAGGACATTCGGGTCGTGCGGCGAGATCACGATCGGGAAGGTCCACTGCAGCCGGTACTTCAGGTCGCCCGCCGACTGCCCCATCGGGTTCAGCGGCCAGGGGCTGACGTCCCGCTCGAGGCCGGTGCGGACGTCCTTCCGGGTCATCTGACCGCCGTAGCAGCCGGCGTACATGATGTCGGGCCGGTCGGGCCGCACGGCCATGTAGCCCGACTCGCAGCCGCCGCCATCGTAGAAATCCGCCAGGTAGGTACCGGGCAGGGGCCGGCTCGGCATGCAGGCGGTGCTGTTGTCCTGCTGGGCGCCGCAGACGTGATACGGGAAGTGGTTGGTGGTGGTGACGTGGTAGAACTGCGCCGTGGCGTAGTCCTGGTCGGTCCAGGTCCGGCCCGCGTTGGTGGAGACGTTCGCGCCGCCGTCGTTCGCCTCGATCATCCGCTGGTTGTTGTTCGGGGCGATCCAGAGGTCGTGGCTGTCGCCGTGCGGGGTCCGGATCGACTGCCAGCTCCTGCCGCCGTCCCGCGACCGCTGGAACTGCACGTTGCTGGCGTAGACGATGTTCTCGTCCTGCGGGTCGGCGTAGATCCGGGTGTAGTACCAGGCGCGCTGGCGGAGGCTCCGGTCCTCGTTGACGCGCGCCCAGCTGTCGCCGCCGTCGTCCGAACGGAACACCCCGCCAGCTTCCGCCTCGATCAGGGCGTAGACCCGCCGGGGGTTCGCCGGCGACACCGAGATGCCGACGTTGCCGATCAGCCCGGCGGGCAATCCCGGGTTCCGGGTGATCTCCTTCCAGGTCCGGCCCCCGTCGCTGCTCTTGAAGAGGCCGCTCCCGGCCCCGCCACTGACCATCTGCCACGGCTTCCGGTAGGCGTGCCAGAGCCCGGCGTAGAGAACGTCGGGGTTGGTCGCGTCCATCGAGAGGTCCACCGCGCCGGTGGTGTCGTTCCGGAACAGGATCTTCGACCAGCTCTTGCCGCCGTCGGTGGTCTTGTAGATGCCCCGGTGCGGGCTGGCGCCGAATACCGGGCCAAGCGCCGCGACATAGGCGATGTCGGGGTTCTTCGGGTGAATCCGGATCTTGCTGATGTGCCGCGTCTCGACCAGCCCCATGTAGGACCAGGTGCGGCCCCCGTCCGTCGTCTTGTAGACCCCGTCGCCGTGCGAGGTGTTGCCGCGGATCGGGAACTCCCCGCCCCCGACGAAGACGATGTCGGGATTCGACTCGGCGATCGCGATCGCCCCGATGGTGCCGCCGAAGTAGCGGTCGGTAACCGGAGCCCAGTTATCGCCCCCATCGGTGGTCTTGAAGACGCCACCGCCGGTGGTGCCCATGTAGTACTCGTTGGGCCGGGACACGGAGCCGGCAGCGGCCACCGACCGGCCGCCCCGCAGCGGGCCAAGGGAACGCCAGCTCAGCGTGCCGAAGGCGAGGGTGTCGAGGGACTGGGCGGCGGCCGGGAACGGCGCCAAGGTCAGGAGGGTAAGGACGAGGGAGCGGGTGCGCATATGCGACCAGGCGAGTGAAGGGTGAGGAGTGAGAAGTAAGAAGGAAACCGGCCCAAAAGAAAAGGCGGAAACCGGCACCCCATCCGGCCCGTCCCGCTCCCGCCCGCCCCTTCCCGCCCGTCTCGACCTGCAACCTTTTCCCGGCTCCCGGCATCAAAGTCTGTGAACGACAGGTTGGCGCCGCGGGGCGCTGGAAAGACGCAAGAGGAGGCCACCATGGTCATGCTGCGCAGCACCGAGCCCGTTACCTACGATCTGTTCGACGAGCAGGGGCAGCGGTTGGGGCAGGTGGTTCTTCCGAAGGAAGCCGTGATCATCGGGTCGCAGGCGGGGACGGTCCTCCTCCAGCGGGATTTCCCGATGTTCCGGACCCAGTGGGTGGGGGCGACCCCGCGCGCCGCCTGACGTTCCCCTACGGGCGGCCGGTCCGGCCGCCCGACACTCCCGCAGGATCATCCCACCACAGACTCCCTCGCAGTACCGCTCGCCTCGCCGCCCGCCGGGTTCCACTCGGCGGGCGGTCGCTTTCAGGGTGAAGGTTGGCTATGTGCTTGATTGGCTGAGCCTTAGCGTGTTGTCGCACCTCTGGCTATACTCCTCGGATGGTGCCCGCACTGCTCCTTGCCCTCTCCCTCGCCATGCCCCGCGCCGACTCGGTCACCGCGGCCGCGGAGGCCGCGCTGCGGGCGGGTGAGGCCTGGCGGGCCACCCGCATCATCGCCCCGCTCCTCGATCAGCCGGCGACCCGGACCCCGGAGGTGCTCCTCCTCGCGGCTCGTGCCGCTGCCGGCTGGGACGGCTGGGCCACCGTCAGCCGCCTGCTGGCCAACCAGACCTGGCTCGACCGCGAACAGGACGGCCTCGGGCGGGCGCTGCTCGCCCGGGCCGCGGTCGAGCGCGGCGACCCGACCGCCCTGACCTGGGCGCGCCAGGCGATCGAGGCCGCCCCGAACGCCGGCGACCGGCCTACCCGGCTGGTGACCCTGGCCAGGGCCCTCGATCGCGCCAACCGGTATGACTCGGCCGCCACCGTCTACCGCGACGCCGCGGCGGCCCTCCCCGCCATCGCCGACTGGCTCCACCTCCGGGCCGCCGGGGTTATCCGTGACAGCGCTGCCCGGGCGTCACTCTACGCCGGCTTGTCGAATCCCGCCGCCCAGGCCCGGATCCGGTGGACCGAGGCACTGGCTCGTGACCGCACTGGTGACCGAGCCGGCGCCGCCCGCATCTACGCCTCCCTCGGGGCCACCCTCGCCGCGCTTCGTCTTCGCCTGGCCACCGCCGGCTCGGACAGCGCCCGCCGGGGGGTGCGTCGCGATCTCGTCGCCTGGCTCGGGGACCGGCCGCCTGCCGGTGAGGTCACCGACGGCATCGCCCTGCTCGATCGGAACTTCGTCGCCCTCACTGCGGCGGAGGAACTGGTCGTTGCCCGCCGGGCCTCGGCGGCAGGCCAACTCGACCGGGCCCATCGGGGATTTACCCGCGCCGGGCGGAGCGCGCGGCTGTCCGACGGCGACCGGCTCGCCCACGGGACGGTGCTGGCCCGACTGGGCCGCCACGCCGAGGCCATCACGCGGTTCGACGCGGTGCGCGAGCCGGCCCGCCGGGCGGAGGCGCGCTACCAGCGGGCCCGCAGCCGGTTTCGCCTGGGCCAGGAGGACCGGGCGATCAACGACCTCCGAACCGTTCGCGACTCCTTTCCCGGCACGGCCGCAGGGGCGACCGCCGGCTGGCTGCTCGGAGACACCTTCGTGGATCGGGACGACGATGCCTCGGCCCGGGAGGAGTGGCTGGAGACCGCCCGGCGATATCCCCGGTCTTCACAGGGTGACCGCGCCGCCTTCCAGGCAGCCCTGGTCGCCTGGGTGCAGGGCGACCATAGCGCTGCTGCCACCGAGTTCGACCATCTCGCCGATCGAAGCGGGCCGGAAAACACCGCCGCCCTCTACTGGTCAGGCCGGGCGTGGGCGGCATTGGGCGACTCAGCGCGGGCCAGGCAGCGGTGGCAGTCGCTGGTGTTGCAGCACCCGCAATCCTATTACGTGGTGCCGGCCGCCAGACGGCTCGAAGTCCCCCCTTTCCGTGACACCACGGGCGTCCAGCCGCCCGGCCGACCGGCCGCCCAGCCGCCCCTCGAGCGAGCCGCCCTGCTCGACTCCCTCGGCATGGACGTGGAATCGCGCTTCGAGCTGGAGCGGTTTGGCAGCGATGCCCAGGGACCCGATCCGGCCCCGCCGGCCTGGGCGTTACTGGCGGCCGGCCATCCCTCGCGGGCGCTCCAACTGGCCATGCGCGCCGTCGCCCAGGGTACCGCCAGCACCACCCTCATGCCGTTCCTGTACCCCGTAATCGATCTCGAGATTCTGGAGCGCGAGGCGGTGGCTGTTGGCCTGGACCCCTTTCTGGTCGCCGGCCTGATCCGTCAGGAGTCGCTCTACGATCCGCGAGCCCGCTCGCGCGCCGACGCGAGAGGGCTGATGCAGGTCCTGCCCTCGGTCGGTGCGGCAGCGGCCCGGAGCGAGGGGTACCCCGAATGGGATACCGTGCTGCTCTACCAGCCTGACGTCAACATGCACATCGGGCTCCGCCACCTCGCGGAACGCTGGGCCAAGTGCGGCGGCAACCTGGAAGCGGCGCTGGCTGCCTACAACGCGGGGTCGACCCCGGTGAACCAGTGGCTGGCGCGAACGGGGACGGCTGATCGCGAGGTCTTCATCGAGCGGATTCCCTACATCGAGACCCGCGACTACGTCCGCCGGGTCCTGTACAACCAGGCGAGGTACCAGGCGATTTACGGACGGGAGAGGGCGGGAGAGGACGGGAAAGAGCGGGACTGATCCCCTTACCCCTCACGCCTCACTTCTCACCCCAGCCGGTGCGCTGTCTTGCCTCTGCGATCAGCTGCGTCGCCGTCAGTCCCGCTTCCCGCATTTCGCGCAGTCCCATCGCGCGGTCCTTCTTGCTGAGCTTGACGCCGGTCTCGTTCCGGATGATCGGGTGGTGCAGGAACCGAGGCGGTGCTTCCCGCCCCAGCAGCCGGGCCAGGAGGATCTGTCGTCCGGTGGACTCGAGCAGGTCCTCGCCCCGCACGACCAGGTCAACGCCGTGCCGGAGGTCGTCTACGGTCACCGTGAACTGGTAGGTCCAGTTGCCGTGGCGGTCTCGCGCCAGCAGGTCGCCGCACTGCTCGTGCGGTCGTTGCCGCTGGAGACCAAGCCGCAGGTCGTCGAACGCCTCCTCCGTCTCGGGCAGCCGGATCCGCACGCCGACGCCGGGCCCGACCGGCAGGCCGCGGTCGCGGCAGGTGCCCGGATACCGGCGCTCGGCTCCCTCCGCCCCGTCGCCTGCCTGAGCGGCAATCGAGCTGCGCGAACAATCGCACCCATAGACCAGGCCCGCGCGCGCCAGCCGATCGAGCGCCGCCTCGTACACGGCGCTGCAGTCGCTTTGACGCCATGGGGAGCGGCCCGCCAGCAAGCTCGCCGCCGACTCCGGCTCGGGCGTCAGTGCCAGCCAGGCGAGGTCCTCATAGATCTGCCGCTCGTACTCGGGGCGGCACCGCCCTCGATCGTGGTCTTCCATCCGGAGCAGTACGCGGGCTCCATGCCGCCTGGCCGTCTCCCAGGTCCAGACGGCGTTGGCGACGTGGCCAAGGTGGAGCCACCCTGTAGGAGATGGAGCAAAGCGAGTGACGGGCGGACGGGCGGACGGGCGGATGGGCGGAACCGACGCGGCGCCCTGCGACCGTCCCCCCTCCTCAGGCATCTTCACAGTCACGTGCCAACCCCGGATCTCGCCATGCGCCGTGCCATGACCGCCTTGACCGCCTTTACCGCCTTTTCCGCCCCCATCGCCGCCCAGACCCGCACGGCGCTTACCAGGCCCGAGGCCGAGTACGCCGAGCCGTTCACGGAAATCCGCGGCCTCCGTGAACTCCCTGACGGGCGGGTGCTGGTCAGCGACTGGCGCGACAAGGTGGTCATGCTGGTGGACCTGAGGTCAGGCGCTGCCACCAAGATAGGCCGGGAAGGCCAAGGCCCCGAGGAGTATGCGATGCCGACCTGGCTCTGGGCCCAACCCGACGGGGGCGCCCTGCTCCAGGACATGGGCAACCGGCGCTTTCTCCCCATCGGCCCGGACGGCAAGGTCGGCAATGCCATCTCGCCGCCCCAGCCTCCGGCGCCGAACGGAGAGGGGCGAGGCCGCGGGATGATGATGATCGGTGCCCTGATCGATGCCCGGG
>DASWBQ010000244.1:0-4516 GCA_036390535.1 Gemmatimonadales bacterium
CCGGCGCCGCCCTCCTGATCGCCGGGTTCATGGAGCCAACGGTACGGGCGCTGGGACCGGACGGAGGCCGCTTCATGGAGCGGTTCATGGGCAAGAGCGGCTTTCCGATCGCCATGACCGGCGCCGGGTTCATCACGCTGGTCACCGGGTTCTACCTGCTCTGGGCCGGGAGCGGCGGGTTCGCGGCCGGCTGGCCGGCCAACACCTTCGACCTCCTGATGGCGCTGGGCGGTCTGGCCGGCGCGATCGCGTTCTTCCTCGGCATCAGCGTCAACGCGCCCACCGCCGCCCGGCTCGGCCGCCTGGCCGGCGAGGTCGCCGCCCGGGGCGGCCCGCCCTCCGCGGAACAGCAGCAGCAGATCGCCGCCCTCCAGCGACGGCTCCACCAGGCGGGGCTCACCTCTGCTACCCTTCTGCTGCTGGCGACGGCGCTGATGGCCGCCGCCCGAGTCGCGTAGCCGCCCCTTCACCGGTCCCGGATTCCATGCGCTCCATTCCCCTGGCACTGCTCGCCCTGGCGACGACGGCCGAAGCCCAGACTTCACCGCCCGCCAGTCCGTCTGCCCGTCCGCCCGTCTCGGTCAGCGTCGCTTTCCCCTCGTCCCGGAGCGCCACCCCCCTCGACGGCCGGCTGCTGTTGCTGGTCTCCACCGACTCCACGGCGGAGCCCCGCTTCCAGATCGCCGACGGCCCCGGCACCCAGGTCGTCTTCGGCATGGACGTCGACGGCTGGGCACCCGGCAGGGAAGTCACCGTCGGCGCCTCGGCGTTCGGCTACCCGGTGCGGTCGCTCGCCGACCTCCCCCCGGGCCGCTACTGGGTTCAGGCGCTGCTCAACCGCTACGAGACCTTCCGCCGGAGCGACGGCCACGTCGTCAAGCTCCCGCCCGACCGGGGCGAGGGCCAGCAGTGGAACCGGAAGCCCGGCAACCTCTACAGCACCCCGCGCTGGATGCAGCTCGACGCCCGGCTCCGGATCCGGAACGCTCTGGTTCTCGACCAGGAGATCGCCCCGATCCCGGACCCGAAGGACAGCAAGTACATCCGGCACGTCACCATCGTCAGCGAGCGGCTCTCGAAGTTCTGGGGCCGGCCGGTCACCATCGGCGCCAACGTCCTCCTTCCCGAGGGGTACGACAGCCACCCCAATGCCCGCTACCCGCTGGTGGTGAACCACGGCCACTTCCCCTACACCTTCGAGGGCTTCCGCCCCGAGCCGCCCGATACCACCGAGCCGTGTGTCTACAGCGCCCGGTTCAGTCTCGACTGCTATAACCGGATCCAGGACTCGCTCGACCACCAGTTCTACCGGGACTGGACCGGGCCCGGCTTCCCCCGGGTCCTCCTGATCGACATCCGCCACCCGACGCCCTTCTACGACGACTCCTACGCCGTCAATTCGGCCAACAACGGCCCCTACGGCGACGCCATCATGTACGAGCTGATCCCCGAGGTCGAGAAGCGCTTCCGGGGCATCGGCCAGGGGTGGGCCCGCTTCACCTACGGCGGGTCCACCGGCGGATGGGAAGCGATGGCGGTGCAGATGTTCTATCCCGACGACTTCAACGGCGCCTGGATCGCCTGCCCCGACCCGATCGACTTCCGGGCCTACACCGTCGTCGACATCTACCGGGACCGGAACGCCTACTTCCTCGACAGCCGGTGGAAGCGCACCCCGCGTCCGGCCCAGCGCAACTGGCTGGGCCAGGTCTCCTCCACCCTCGAGGAGACCAACCACCGCGAACTCGCCCTCGGCAGCAAGGGCCGTTCCGGCGATCAGTGGGACATCTGGCAGGCGGTGTAGTCTCCGGTGGGCGCCGACGGCTACCCCAAGCCGATCTGGGACAAGCTCACCGGAGAAATCGACCGCGACGTCGCCGGGCACTGGCGCGAGCACTACGACCTCGGCCACATCCTCCGGCGCGACTGGAAGACCCTGGGCCCCAAGGTCCGCGGCAAGCTCAAGCTCTACGTCGGCGACATGGACAACTACTACCTGAACAACGCCGTCTACCTGGTCGAGGACTTCCTCAAGACCGTCACCGACCCGCCCGCCGACGCCGAGGTGGACTACGGCGACCGGGCCGAGCACTGCTGGAACGGCGACCACACGCGGCCCAACGCCTACTCGCGACTCCGGTACCACCAGATGTTCATTCCCCGGATCATGGACCAGATTCGAAGGAACCACCCGGCGGGGGCGGATACGGTGAGCTGGCGCTACTGACAGCCCAAGAGAGGGAGAGAGGAAGAGAGGGAGAGAGAAAGAACTCCCTACCCCTTCCTCCTCTCTCCCTCTCGTTCTCTCTCCCTCTCTTCCTCTCTCCCTCTCCATGACGTTTCGCCTCGCCATCGTCGGCGCCGGCCCCACCGGCTTCTTCCTCGCCGAGAAGCTCCTCGCCCAGGACGCGGTCCCCGTGGCCGTGGACCTCTTCGAGCGGCTGCCCACGCCGTATGGGCTGGTGCGCTACGGGGTCGCCCCCGACCACGAGAAGATCAAGAACGTCACCCGGACCTTCGACAAGCTGGCGGCACGGCCCGGCTTCCGGTTCTTCGGCAACGTCGCCGTCGGCGAGCACCTGACCCTCGACGACCTGCGGCGCCACTACCACCTCGTCGCCTTCACCACCGGCGCGCAGACCGACCGGCGGCTCGGGATCCCTGGGGAGGACCTGGCGGGCAGTCATCCCGCCACCGAGTTCGTCGCCTGGTACAACGGACATCCTGATTTCTGCGACCGGCAGTTCGACCTTTCGGTCGAGCGCGCCGTCGTGATCGGCGTCGGGAACGTGGCGGTGGACGTGGCCCGGATCCTCGCCAAGTCGACCGAGGAGCTGGCGAAGACCGACATCGCCGACCACGCCCTCGAGGCGCTCCAGCACAGCCGCATCAGGGAAGTCGTGCTGGTGGGGCGCCGGGGGCCCGCCCAGGCCGCGTTCACCAACCCCGAGGTCAAGGAACTGGGCGAGCTCGAGGGGGCAGACGTCGCCGCCCGCCTCGATGAGGTGATCCTCGACCCGGTGTCCGACGCATGGCTCTCCCGGGAGGAGGACCAGGCGGCGATCCGGAAGAAGATCGACATCCTCCAGGACTACGCCCGCCGCGAGCCGAAGGGCAAGCCGCGCCGGCTCACGCTCCGCTTTCTCCTCTCGCCCACCGAGATCCTGGGCGACGACCGCGGTCACGTGAGGGCCATCCGCCTGGTGCGGAATCGGCTGGTGGAGCGAAACGGGGCCATCGCGGCCGACCCCACGGGGGAGATGGAGGAGATGGCGGCGGGGCTGGTCTTCCGGTCGGTGGGCTACAAGGGCGTCCCGATCGAGGGGCTGCCTTTCGATGACCGGAAGGGCACCGTGCCCCACGAGGGAGGCCGGGTGCTCGACGGCGGCGTGCCGCTTCCCGGATGCTATGTGGCGGGATGGATCAAGCGCGGGCCCAGCGGAGTCATCGGCACCAACAAGCCGTGCGCCGCGGAGACGGCGGAGGTGATGCTCGCCGACGCGGCGGCCGGACGGGTCCTCGCGCCCGAGGCGGCAGATATCGAGCCGCTGCTCCGGAGCCGCCAGCCCGATGTCGTCACCTGGGCCGACTGGCTCCGGCTCAACGAAGACGAAACCGCCCGGGGCAAGGCCGCCGGGCGGTCGCGGGTGAAGCGGACGACATTGGAGGAGATGCTGGAGGCGGCCAAAGGCCGGTAGAGTGAGTCCGGGACGTTTCTCCCGCCCTCTCCCGCTCTCTCCCGCTCTCTACGGAGTAATGATCTCCCTCACCACCCCCGCCTTGTCCACCGAGACCAGGCGGTTGCCGAACATGACCCACTCCTCGCCCGGCCGCTTGGGCAGCTTCGCCGCCAGCCCGTCCGGCACCCTGGTGCGCTCGATCCCGGGCGGCAGCGGCTTGCCGCGCTGCAGGTTCTTGGCGATTCCCGGGGGCAGGTCCTTGGGTTTCGGGCCGCCCTTCTCGTAGTAGGACTTGAGTTCGTGCCGGGCCTGTTCGGACGCACGCTCCTGCTCCTGCTTCCGCTCCTTCTCTTTCTCTTTCTCTTTCTCTTTCTCCTTCGCTTTCTCGGTCTGCGGCTTTCCCTTCTCGCCCGGGCCCTGGGCCGCTGCCGGCGCGGCCATCGCGAACGCCAGGATCAGAACCGCCAGCCAACGCATCCGCATCGCTTCACCTCCCAGGAATCGTGGATCCCGCTTCCTCCGGCTCTCTCCCGCCCTATTCCGTCCTGCGCGAGCCCGGTGGGGCGACGGCGCGCCGCGCCGCCGCCCCTACAGGAGCTCGCGCAGGATCACCGCCACCGCCGCCCCCGCCGACACCACCAGCACTGCCGGCCGGATGTGCCGCTCATCGAGCCGCCCCGTGGTGTGATGCGACAACCAGTACCCCAGCACGGTCCCCGGCAGCAGCAGACCACCCAGCCAGACCTCCTGCACCCCGAACCGGCCCACCGCCGCCAGCGCACCGATCGACATCACCACCCCCACCACGAAGAAGGCCGCCAGCGTTCCGCGAATCC
>DASWBQ010000245.1:0-5120 GCA_036390535.1 Gemmatimonadales bacterium
GGCCTTGTGAGGCGAGGATCGCCTGGAAGGCCTGCGACCACGGCTTGTCGCGGATCTCGGCGCTGACCGAACCGGTCACGCCCTTGCCCAGGATGATCGTCCGCCCGGAGAGGGCGGAAAAGCCGGAGACGACGTCGGCGATGTCGGCCCGGTCCCATGCCACCGTGATCCGCGGCTCCTGCCTTTGGACCGACCGGACCGGCGTGGCACGCACTGGTGCGGGTTCGAGCGGCTCTCCGCTGCTCCGCCCCTCCGCCCCTCCGCCCACGGCCGGCTGGCCGGACGACCACGCCAGGAACGTCTCGTCCGCCCCGAACGAGACCCGGATCGCGTCGTCGTCGCGGGCAACCGTGTAGACGCGGGCCCCGTCCAGTTCCAGCACCACCCGGACCACGGACGGCGTGTACTGGCGGACCCGGACGTTGCGGACCCCGGCTCGGGCCACCCCGTCGTAGATGGCCATGGCGTCGCTGGCGAGGGTTGCACCTGAGACGTCGACCACGACGCGGTGCGGATCCTCGAGCGCGAAGTCGCGGGTCGTTACCGCGCCGCGCACGCTGATTACGAATTCGGCCCGGCCCGGGGCGGGCACCAGGCTCACCGCGACCACCTGGCCGTCGGCAGGCGGCGCGGCCGGCGCGGGGCGCGCGGTCACAGCGGCCAGCACCACGGCCGCAAACAGGGTTCCGGCGAATCTGGTCATGGGGTCTCGTTCTCCAGGAGCTTGCGGAGCGACAATGTCTCCCGGCGCTCCGTACCGAAGTCGTCCACGATGAAGTCCACGTCCCGCTCACGAATGGCCGCTACGCGCAGCCGCCCCAGCCGGTCCCCGGCGTGGAGGTTGAACCGCTTCCCGCCTACCCGTTCCCGCAGCACCGCGACGCTCCGATCGGCGTCGCCGTGGTCCACGTAGATCGCCACCAGCGCGAGGTCAGGCAGCTCCGGCCCCACCGAGGCGGTGTTGAGCAGCGACTCGAACGGGTCGCGACTCCCCCCGGAGTAGGCAAAGACCTCCCGGGCCAGTTCTCCCCCCTCGGGAGCCCCGGCGACGGTGTCGACCGGGGCCCGCCGGGGCACCGCAACCCGTTCCGGCGCCGCGGCGTCCTCGGCGGCGCCGCCACAGGCGGCCAGCACCAGCAGCGCGGCGCAGGCGCTCCGTGCGTCACATCTCATCGGCCATACCTCCCGTGGACTTCACGAAGGTCCGCACGGTGAACTTCGCCTCGAGCATCGCCTTGGTCGTGTCGCCGAGAGCCTTCGCCTTGGTCAGGTCCGCAGCCGTGAGCTTCACGTCCTGCGGCACGATGATCCGCCGGAGCCCGGCCACGTCCGCGAGGAACTGGCCGATCTGGTCGTAGCGGCCGATCACGGACATGTCGTACCGGTAGGTGTCGAACGGCGCCGGGCCGGGTTCCACCAGCTGCGGCACCACCGTTGCCAGGTTGACGCCCCGCACCTTGGCCCGGGTGGAGATGTCGTCGAGGAGGTTCGGGACCTCGTTCTGCTCGGGGACGAACTGACGGAGCACCGCGAGGGTCGCCTTGTATTCCTCGGACCGGCGGCGGATCTCCTCCACCGAACCTCTCGCCATCTCCCGCTTGGCGCTGTCCACCGAGGCCTGGAGCGTCGCGGCCGTGTCGCTCAGCGCGGCGACCCGCGCCTGCCGGTCCTGCACGCCGCCGATCCCGACCATCTCCAGGACGTCGCCGGTGTAGCCGATGTATGCGACCAGGCCCGCCAGCGCGATGGCCAGCAGCGACGCGTTCCGGGGGTTATCGAGTGCAGCCATGGGTCACCTCACCACCGACTCGGCCACCGGCACGGTCCGCAACCGCGCCGCGTCCGGCTTGGTGTACGTGGTCTTGAGCACGAAGGCCGTCACGGCCCGCCCCTGTTCCACCACCGTCGAGGCCGAGACGGCCTGTACGTTGCCGAGGAAGGGCGAGTCCTCCAGTGCCCGCATGAAGCGCGTGTACCCCTGGATGTCCACCGTGCGCCCGGTCAGCTGGACCTCCACCGGCTTCGGCGGCTCGACCATCGCCGTGTCTGCCACGGCGCGCGCCACCTGGGCCATCCGCGGATCGGCGCCTGCCGGTCCCAGATCGACCAGCCAGGTGAACGGCGGCAGCGCCCGGGCCACCTCGTCCAGGATGTGGGGCCAGACGAACCGCTCGCCGTCGACGGTCCGGATCGTCTGGACCTGGGCCAGGATCGAGTCCCGCACCAGTTCCTCCCGCCGCTTCTGGGCCAGGAAGTCCTGGAACCGGACCTGCTCGGCACGGAGCTCGGCGACCCGCGGCTCGAGTTCGCCGAGCTGGGAACCGGTGCTGAGGAACGACCAGCCGAGGAAGCCGACGACGGCGATCCAGGCCGCCATGGCCACCAGGCGGAGCGGGTCCAGGGTCGAGCTGGCCAGTCCCTTGGTCCAGGCCAGACCCGACGCCAGGGACGGACCGGACTTGGCCTTCTTCGAGCCCGGCCGGAGGTTGACGGTGATCATCATGGGACCGTCCGCAGGGCGAGGCCGACCGGGAGCATCAGGAGCGGCGCGACGTCATCCACCGACATCGTGTCGAAGACGCCGTCGGCCACCTGCAGCCGTTCGATCGGGTTGGCAAGCTGGACGGGAAGGCGGAGCCGGTCACCGAGCGCCTTCCCGAGACCGGGAATGCGTGCCCCGCCGCCCGAGGTGTAGAGCCGGGTCAGGCCGGCGCTCGACCGGGTCGAGGTCTGGAGGAACGCCGCGGCCCGGTCGATACCTACCGCCAGGTCCTCCACCCGCGCCGTCACGAATGGCGCCAGGACCTCGGTCAGCTCGTGACCCTGCAGGAGCGCATCGGCGTCGGCCGTCGACATCCCCCGCTCGCGCATCAGGTCCTCACGGAACCGCCGGGTTCCCACGGGGAGGTCACGGGTCAGGATCGGGACCCCGTCCTCCAGGATGTTCACGTTGGTCATCTCGTGGCCGATGTTGACCAGGCCGACCACGCCCCGCATCGCGTCGGGATAGTTGACCTCGAAGGCGTTGTGGAGCGCGAACGCATCCACGTCGATGACGCCCGGCTCGACGCCCACCTCGGAGAGCAGCGCGAGCTTGTTCTCCACCAGCTCCCGCTTGGCCGCCACCAGCAGCACGCTCATCTGAAGGGCATCGCCGTCCGGGTCCAGGATCTGGAAGTCGAGCTCGACGTTGTCCATGTCGAAGGGGACGTGCTGCTCGGCCTCCCAGCGGATCACCTCGCGGGCCTCGGACTCCTTCATCCGGTCCATCGAGATCTTCTTGATGATGACGTCGCGGCCACCGACCGCGGTGACGACGTGCTTCGGCTTGATCCCCGAGGACGCCAGCAGTCCCCGGATCGCGTCGGCCACGATGCCGGGATCCATGACCTCACCCTCGACGATGGCGTCATCCATCACCTGCGTGAACGCCACCTTGGTCAGGGTGGGTCCGCTCCCGCCGTGGGTGATGACCACCAGCTTGATCAGCCCGCTTCCAATGTCGAGGCCCACGGTTGTCCGCGAGCGTCCGAACAATCCCATAGCGGCTTTGGTCTGTGTGGAGGGTGAAGTACCACTCGCTACGCTACCGAGCGCCATCTCGAAAGTCAAGCAAACAAAGCAGGTGAGATTGCGCCTTCAACTCTTTGTTCTTTCGTGCTTTACGAGTCTGCTTCGGCCGGCCTGACCCCGGCTCCGAGAGGGGCTGCGCCCGATGCGGGGGCAGCCCCATGCGGAACCTCACGGCGGCAACTGTAGTGCCACCCGGGACCCCGTGTCCCAACCATATGTGCGTCATGTACTTAGGGTGACGTGCTTCAGTGTGGTGCGGCCTTCACCGGGGCGCGACGAGGCCGTTTCGCAAGGTTTTTCTCGCGATGCCTCAGCGGGCCGCGCGCACGAACCCCCGCTGCGACAGGCACTCGGTCCCGGCACTGTCGGCAGCCGCCAGAACCGGCCGTCGGCAAACCACTTCCAGAGAGCCGGCGCCCGTCGGGGACGCAAACCGCACCGCCTCGAACGAGTCGACCACCACCCACGAATCGGCCGGCGCCAGGGAGTCTCCGGCCAGCCAGGCAGCGGCCTCGGACTCCAGCACGGCGCCCCGGCGCGCCGCATCACGCCATCCCCGCCCCGTCTGCTGCGCCAGAATCGCCCACCCGGCCGCAGCTGCGGCCACGGCCCCGCCAAGCACCACCACCAGCAACGCCATGAGCAGCGCCACACCCCGGGATTCCCTCACGGCGGCGTCCCCCCGCGCAGTGCCACCACCGTTTCCACCGAGTCCCGGCGGGTCAGGTCCGCCCGCGCCCCGGCACCGGCCGCTCCCTCCGCCCGCGTGATGCCATGAAAGACCGCCCGCACCCGCCGGACCAGATGGGGATCCGTGGTCGGCGTCCCCGAGGCGTCGAGGTAGGTGAACGGAATCGCCGACGCCCGGAAGGCACCCGCCACGGGCTGGATCGCCTCCCCGGAGGACACCGACCGCAGGCCCAGCCAGGAGTCGGCCCCCGAGACGTACAGTCGGAGCTCCATGACTTCGAAGGTCCGCACCACCGTCGCGCCCCCGGACGGAGCCACCGCCATCGGGAGGACCAGCCCCGAGGAGCCGTCGGGGCAGGTCGCGCTCCGGACTGGCCCGACCAGGGCAGCCACCCGCCAGCTTCCCCCGGGTTCGAGCGCCAGCACGCTGTCCCGCCCCGGCACCGGAAGGCGCAGGCTGCGCCACGTACCGGTACGAACCACGATTCCATCGGTCGTGAGGCCGCAGCCGATGCCGTTCCCTCGGACGGCACGGTAGATCATCCGGTCGGGGGCCGCGGTCACGAGGTCCCCGGCGCCCGGATCGACGCTGCCCAGCTCGGCGTGGATGACCTGGGCCGCGGTGCGCAGGCCCGAGGCCATCGCCGCTCGCTCCACCGCTCCCGCGACCCGGCGCTGCAGGCCGACCAGGCCGCCCAGCGCGGCGGCGGCGACAACGGCGGTGAGCACCATCGCCACGACGGCCTCGGCCAGGGCCCATCCCCCTGCCCGGCGAGTCATCGACACCTCACCCACAGGTCGACCGAGTCTTCGACCGGCCCTCCCGACCCGGGGGCTGCAGCATGCAGTCGCACCCG
>DASWBQ010000246.1:0-2100 GCA_036390535.1 Gemmatimonadales bacterium
CAGGCCGTCCACGCGGTAGCGATCGGCCAGGGCCACCCGGAGACGGTTCAGGAGGTCATCCACGGGATTGTCAAAGGCATTTGATGCCTACACTACCTCTTCCCGCCCGTGTCGGCAAGCCGAACCCGGGCAGGCGGTCTGCTCCCTGTCCGCCCAAGCTGCCCCTAAGGAGCCACGTACAGCACCGAGTAGTCGCGTCCCGGTTTCGGGGCGAACTTGAGGTGCAGCAGACCCGCCGTCGCGTCGTGGAAGAAGAGGTCTCCGGTGGAGGCCTCGAGTTGGGCCGGGCTGGTTGCCGCCCCGATGGACCGCGAGGTGTCGTAGTCCCGGTACACCTTGACCGTGCTCCCGGCCCACGGGATCGCCACCCGCACCCAGTCGCTCGCGCCGAGCCCCACCACGGTGAGCTGCGGCCGCTGGGCCGCCATCGCCCGGCTCCGCACTGTGAAGTGGCGTCCAGCCGGAAGCGCCATCGAGATGGAGACCGGGTCGCCGCCAGTGCCAACGTAGGTCGCGGCCGCTCCGTCGTCGCGGGTGACGTCCGCTGGGCCGATCACCTCGCCGTTGATGCCCCGGATCGTCAGGCGGACGTACCTGGTTCCGCAGGCGTGGGCGTTCCACTCGGCGCGATACCCGCAAGCCGGCGTGACCAGCAGCGGGTTGTTGGCCACCACGAACTGCCCCGCCGTTCCGGTCACCGACCCGTCCACGTCCTGGAACACCGCTCCCCGGTCCCCGTCCTTGTCCGCCTTGGGGGGCTCCAGGTATACCCGGTTGCTGTTCAGGTACCGGATGCCCTCGGCGAAGTTGCCCGGGTTGATCGGGAAGGCGTTGGAGCGGTTGAAGCCGATTCCGCTCATCTGGCGGCCGCCGCCCGGCTGGTAGTTCACGAACGTCACCCGCCGCGCTCCGACCCGGCCGTCGTAGAACTCATAGCCCCGCACCGGGAAGCCGGCGCTGAAGGCGGTGCCGGTGTTGGCCGTCTGGGCCACGAACAGCGCGTCCTCCACGAACACCTCACTGGCGGCAAAGGTCGCCCCGATGGCGTTGTCCGCGAGCACGGCGTTGGTCAACCGCTGGTTCGAGCCGCGAAGCCACACCGCCCGCCCGGTGTGCTTCCAACCCCTGAACCCGTCAAACACCGCCACCACCGGCGGCGAGTCCGCCGAGGGTGTTTGCCTCGGGCGGTACGAGTAGGTCTCGGTGGTCCCATCGGGCTTGGCCCCTTGGTCCACATTGAGGCCGGTGTTCCGGTTCGAGTGCGCCATATTGTCCCGGAATTCGCGCAGCGGGGTCCGCCGCGGGTACAGCAACTGGCCGGTCGAGAGCCCGGTCGGCTGGTCGGGCATCGCATACCAGAAGCCGAACCCCCGCGACCCGGCTGCGTGATTGCCGCGGACGATGTTGTCCGGGTTGGTGAGCCAGAAGCTGGCCGGGGTGGCGTCGCTGGCCAGCAGCTGCTCGCCTGTGGCCGGCTGCCGCGTGGTCAGAACCAGGTTGCCCTCGAGCAGGTTGCCGCGCTCGGCGCCGTCCTCAAGGAAGATCCCGTGGCCGATGTGGTCGTGGCAGACATTGCGGACCAGCTGGACCTGGTCGGTGCCGTGAACCGTCACGCAGCGGTTGAAGGTCTTCCAGATACTGCTGTTCTTGACGTATTGGTCAGTCACCGGCCCGGACAGGTGCCAGTGAACCGGGTAGCGGGCCAGTACCTTCTTCTGCCCCATGCGGGTGAGCTCGACCCCGTCGAGACGGAGCTGGCCGCCCTGCATCACCATGACATGCCCGCCGAGGCCGCTGGCGTCGGCGGGGTCGCCCTGCACCGTGATGTTGCGGGTCAGCAGCCCCACCTCCGCTCGCTCGTCCACCGGGCGGCCGTCGTAGACCTGCACCGTTCCCCAGTGCGGATAGCGGAGCGGCGCGGCGAGGGTCACCTGCCTGCCCTGGATCGCGGTCACGGTTACTTCGTCGAATTGCAGCGGGTCCAGGTCGGTCGAGGCCACCACCAGCCGGTCTCCCGGTCGCCAGGGCGGCGCCGTCGCCAGGGTCAGCGTGGTGGCTCCAGCCGGCGCGTTGGCGTCGAGCGTGGTCCAGGCGTCCCGC
>DASWBQ010000247.1:0-4077 GCA_036390535.1 Gemmatimonadales bacterium
GGCCGGCGCCGAGGACGCGCTCGTGGTCAACAACGCGGCCGCAGCCCTGGTGCTGGCGCTCAATGCCGTTGCCGAGGGCCGGGAGGTGGTGATCTCACGGGGCGAACTGATCGAGATCGGGGGCTCGTTCCGGATCCCTGACATCATGGCCAAGAGCGGGGCGGCGCTGCGGGAGATCGGGACGACCAACCGGACCCACCTCGCCGACTACCGCAATGCCGTGGGGCCGCGGACCGGGGCGCTGCTGGCCGTGCACCGCTCCAACTTCGAGCAGCGCGGATTCGTCAGTTCGCCGGCGCCGGCGGAGCAGGCCAGCCTGGCACATGAGTGCGCGCTACCCTTCATCTACGATGTCGGCAGCGGCCTGCTCGCCGACCTCTCCCCCTGGGGGCTCACCACGGAGCCCAGGGTGCAGGATGCCGTGGCCACCGGGGCCGATCTGGTCATCTTCAGCGGGGACAAGCTGCTCGGCGGCCCGCAGGCCGGATGCCTGGTGGGAACCCGTCAGGCGATCCGCGCCTGCCGCGACAATCCCTTCGCCCGGGCCGCTCGCGCCGACAAGCTGACCCTTGCCGCACTCGAGGCCACCCTCCAGCTGTACCGGGACCCGTCCGGCGTCCCGCGCGAGATCCCGGTGCTCAGAATGCTGACGGCGCCTCCGGAACTGCTGCGGCAGGCGGCGGAAGATCTGGTGAGAAACCTGCCGGACTGGTGCCGCGCCGAAGTGATACCAGGATCGTCGGCCGTCGGCGGTGGCGCGTTTCCTGGGGCGGTGCTTCCCACCTCGCTGGTGGCGATCGATCCCGGGGCCATCGGTGCGGAAACGCTGGCGCGGCGGCTCCGACTGGGCACCCCCCCGCTGATCGTTCGGGTGGCTGAGGACCGGATTCTCCTGGATCCCCGCACCCTTCCGCCGGGCGCTCAGGCCGAGATCGCAACCGCCGTGGGCCGCGCGGGTACCCCGTGAGCGGGCGCCGGGCAGTCTTCCTCGACCGCGACGGCACCATCATCGAGGACAGCGGCTTCATCCGTGATCCCGAACGCGTCCGGGTGCTGCCCGGTGCCGGGGACGCGATCCGGGCGCTGCGGGACGCGGGCTACCTCGCGATCGTGGTCACTAATCAGTCCGGCATCGCGCGCGGCATTCTCACCGAACCGGAGTACCGGGCCGCGGCCGACCGGATGGAGGCGCTGCTCGCCGCGGAGGGCGCCCGTATCGACGCCACCTTCATGTGCCCACACCATCCCGATGTGACCGGGCCGTGCCAGTGCCGGAAGCCCGGCACCCTGCACTATCGGCAGGCGGCGGAACGGTTCGGGCTGGACCTGGCCGAATGCTGGTGGGTGGGGGACCGGGCGACCGACGTGGAACCGGCAGCCGTCATCGGGGGCCGGGGGATTCTGCTGGGGGAAGGAGTGGACCTCGGAGCGGCGGTGAAACGGATCCTCCGGGAGGAGAGCAGAGAGCCGAGAGCGGAGAGCTGACAAGACGCAGATTCAGATCTCCGCTCTCCGCTTTCTACTCTCCGCTCTCCACTCTCTCCTCCCGGTCATCCCGGCTGTCTGACAGGCCTCTCCTCCCGCTCCTCCCACCGCCACGCCGGGCTCGCGCCCTCCAGCAGGATTCCCCCGTGCCACCGTGTCGGACGCGCCAGCTGGCACCAGTCGGCCCGGCCGGTGAGCACGGTGCGACCGTCCGTGGTCAGTTCCAGTCGGGTGGTTGCGAAGGCGCGGTCCGTGGCGCGCGGCAGCTTCCCCTCTACCGGCGCGAGCAGCGGGCGCGGCCCCGTGGCGAGCACCCGGAGCGTCGCGAAGAACATCGCGTCTCCCTGCCAGGGGCAGCTCTCGAACCGCTGCACCGTCGGAAAAGCGTGCACCGGCTGGTCGGCGCCGGCGGCGACGGCGGCAAGCCCGTAGGCCTCCGTCTGTGAGAGACCGTTTCGGGTCGAGGGCAGCTCCGCGAGCCAGCGACGGAGGGCGGGCCCGAGGAATGGCAGGACTGGGGTGCCGGTGGCCGCCAGAGCGTGGACCTGGAGCGGATCGCCCCCCGTCAGCGCCGCCCAGGCACTGGTCGCCTCGGCGAACATGGCCTCGGTCACCGGAACCCGGGCCGGCAGGAGTGCCGCCAGTTCGGCCGTGCTGAGCTGGCCGAGCCCACGGAATTCGGGATGGGCCGGGTGACTCCCGATGCAAATCAGGCTGGTCCGATCGGGAGCGAGTTCGCGCAGGCGGTCCAGGAGGAACACCAGGATGGCCTGGTCGTACAGGTCGTGCTCGAACCAGAGCACGACTTCGTCCTCCCGGCCGGCGCTGGCGAGCGCCATATCGTCCTGCTCCAGCGCCGCGAGCGTCTCGGACTCGGACGGGGCGCCCCGGGCGGCCAGCCAGGCGGCCCGTTCGGCCCGGCGGGCACCGTCGTCAGGCCAGGGCCGGAGCGGGCCCTCGCAGAGGGGATCCGCCCAGCGGGCGACCGTCCCGGGCACCCCGGCGGCCCGCAGACCATCGAGGATGTCGTCACCGCATCGCAGGTGGAGCACGTCTCCTCCGGACCCGCCGCCGTGGGCAGGCGATTAGTTTACTGCCGCCGTGACGTACCGTGTCGCCGTCGCCGTTTCGGGCCGGGGCAGCAACCTGGCCGCCCTTCTCCGGGCCCTCGGTCCTTCGGGACCGGCCCGGGTAGTGCTGGTGCTGAGCAACCGCCCGGACGCCGGTGCCCTCGCTGTCGCGCGGGAGCACGGGGTCGCAACCGCCGTCCTGGGCGACCCGGCGGACGCGCTGGCGTGGCGGGCGGCGCTCACCGCCCACCAGGTGGACCTGCTCGTCCTGGCCGGTTACCTCAAGCTGGTGCCGCCCGAGATCGTGCGCGGCTGGGCGGGCCGGATCATCAATGTCCACCCCGCACTCCTGCCCCGCCATGGCGGGCCGGGAATGTACGGGGAGCGGGTCCACCGGGCAGTGCTGGAGGCGGGTGAACCCGAGAGCGGGGCCACCGTCCACCTGGTGGACGAGGAATATGACCGGGGAGCCGTCCTGGCACAGGCCAGGGTGCCGGTCCTGCCGGGCGACTCCCCGGAAACCCTTGCCGCCCGGGTGCTGGACGCCGAACACCGGCTGCTCCCGGCGGCCGTCCTCCGCGCCGCGGCGGCCGGCCACCCGGTGGCGTTTACGCCGGACCCTGAACTGGAGTAGTCCTGGAGGCAGCATGCCGAGGGCGTTGATTTCGGTCAGTGACAAGCGGGGCGTGGTCGGGTTCGCCCAGGGTCTCATCGAGCTCGGGTGGGAGCTGGTGTCGACCGGAGGCACCGCCGCCACCCTGATGAAGGCGGGGCTCCCCGTCACCCCCGTCGAGGACGTCACCGGGTTCCCGGAGATCCTCGATGGCCGGGTGAAGACCCTGCACCCCCGGATTCACGCCGGGCTGCTTGCCCGCCAGGACGAGCCGACCCACGTCGCCTCGCTGGCCGCGCACGGGATCCTGCCGTTCCACCTGGTGGCGGTGAACCTCTACCCTTTCCAGGCTACCGTCGCGACCCCAGGGGTCACCGACGAGGACGCCATCGAGAACATCGACGTCGGCGGTCCCTCGATGCTCCGCGCCGCGGCCAAGAACTACGAGGCGGTCCTCCCCGTCGTCGACCCCAAGGACTACGACCGGGTTCTCGAGATGCTCCGGAGCGAGAGCGTCGACCGGGAGTCCCGCCGCGCCCTCGCGGCCAAGGTCTTTGGCCACGTGGCCGACTACGATGCCGCCATCGCTACCTATCTGACGCCGCCGGACGAGCACATGCCGGCCCGGCTCAACCTCTCGCTGGAGCGGGTAATGCCGCTCCGGTATGGGGAGAACCCGCACCAGAAGGCGGCGCTCTACGCCACCGAGGAGCCCCGGGGGATTCGGGATCTCCGCCAGCTTCAGGGGAAAGAGCTGTCGTTCAACAACCTGCTGGATATCGAGGCGGCGACCCTGGCGGTCAACTGCTGGGTCAATCGCCCGGCCTGCGCCGTGATCAAGCACACCACGCCCTGCGGCATCGCCGTCGGGGCGACGGCCCGGGCGGCGTACGAGCGGGCGCTCGCCAC
>DASWBQ010000248.1:0-3058 GCA_036390535.1 Gemmatimonadales bacterium
GATCAGGATGGCGTACATCACGCCCTCCGCCAGCCCGCCCCAGATGCGGATGACCACGACGAGCAACCCGATCCCGGCCCCGAACACCCAGCTGCCCAGGCTCGTGACGGGCGAGGTGACCATGTCGGTCGCCATGTACCAGGCGCCCAGCATGAGCCCGCCCGAGAAGAGCATGAACAGCGGTGTCGGGAACCGGCCCGGGTCAAGGAGATGGAGGACCCCGGCGAAAAGGAACACGGAGAGGAATATGGACGCCGGAATCCTCCAATTCAGGTAGTTGCGGACGGCCAGATAGAGTCCGCACACCGTAATCAGGAGGCCGGCGGTCTCGCCGAGCGAGCCGCCGGTGCTGCCAATCATGAGATCCCAAAGGGGGGTGGCCTGCCGCTCGAACTTCATCAGCCCCAGGGGCGTCGCGCCGGTCACCACGTCGGGGGCCCGTGCCTGCATCAGCGGCAGGGCGAAATTGTCGCCCCGGAGGGCCCACCACGACTCCGGCCGGGCGGGCCAGGTGGTCAGCGCCACCGGGAAGGCCGCCTGCAGGAAGGCCCGCCCCACGAGCGCGGGATTGAAGACGTTCTGGCCGAGGCCGCCGAAGATCAGCTTCCCAAAGCCGATCGAGAAGGCGCCGCCCACGAAGGCCATCCAGAGGGGAAGGCCGGCCGGCAGCGTCAGTCCCAGGAGCAGGCCGGTGATCATCCCCGATCCATCGAGAAGCGACCGGGGCTTCCCGAAGGCGCGCTCGGTGAGGAGCGACCCGGCCACCGCCGCCCCGACGACCAGCAGGGCGCTGGGCCCGAAGAACCAGGCCGCCGCCCCCATCACGGGTACCAGGCTGCCGACCACGTTCCACATGATCCGGGGCGTGGAGTGGCCGCTGGCCAGGTGGGGAGAGGCCATGACCAGCCGGGCCGGTCCGCTCATGCCGCCACCACCTTGAGCTTCCGCACCCGGCTCTTGGAGGCCGCGAAGAGCTGGGAGAGCGGGATGTTGGACGGGCAGACGTACGAGCAGCAGCCGCAGAGCATGCAGTCGTTGAGGTGGGCCGCCTCCATCTCCTCGAACCGGTCGGCCAGCGCCAGGGCGCCGAGCCACTGGGGGTTGAGGAAGACGGGGCAGGCATCGAGGCAGTGGCCGCACTTGATGCAGGGCCACGTCTGGCGCTGGCGGACTTCGTCCTCGGAGAGCACCAGCACCCCGGTGGTCCCCTTGGTGACCGGGACGTCGAGGTCCGCCTGGGCGATGCCCATCATCGGGCCGCCGTAGACAATCTCCCGGGCATCGGGGCGGAGTCCCCCGCAGGCATCGAGCAGGTACCGAAGCCGGGTGCCGACCGGCACGATCAGGTTGGCCGGCGAGGTGATGCCCTTCCCGGTCACGGTCACGATCCGCTCGATCAGCGGCAGACCGGTCTCGAACACCTCGGCGATGGTGGCGAGCGAGGCCACATTCTGGACCACGACCCCGACGTGCATTGGCAGGCGGCCCGAGGGCACCTCGCGACCGAGGACGGCCTTGATGAGCATCTTCTCGGCGCCCTGCGGGTACTTGACCGTCAGGTCGAGCACCGAGACGTCAAGGTCGGTGGGGAGGGTCCGGCGGATCGCCTCGGACGCGTCCGGCTTGTTCTTTTCGATCCCGATCACCGCTCGCCTGGCGCCCAGGCACTTGAGCATGATCCGAATGCCGAGTTGGACCCGTTCCGGGTATTCCACCATGGTGCGGTGGTCGGTGGTCAGGTACGGCTCGCACTCGCAGCCGTTCACCACCAGGGTCTCGATCGGATACTCCGGCGGCGGCGCCAGCTTCACGTGCGCCGGGAAGGCGGCACCGCCGAGGCCCACGACCCCGGCGTCCTTCACAGCGGCAACCAGGTCCTCGCGGGAAAGGGCCTCCCATTCCGGGACGATCCGCGGACGGATCGCCTGAGCCGAGTACTTCTCCACCGCGATCCTGATGGCGGTCGCGTGGCTGCCGTCGGGGTGGGGCCAGAGGCCAATCGAGGTCACGGTCCCGGCCGCGGAGGCATGCACCGGCGCCGAGACGTGCCCGTCGGCCTCGGCGACAGTGTCCCCGCGCTCGACCCGGTCGCCGACCCGCACGATGGCGCGGGCCGGCTTCCCGGCGTGCTGCCGGAGCGGCAGGATGATGTCGTCCGGGAAGGGCAGGCGCCGGATCGGGAGGCTCGCGGTGAGCCCCTTGAGTTCCGGCGGATGAACGCCGTGGCGGAACGAGCGCCAGAGCTGGCGCATCAGGCGAACTTCGCCGCCCGGACGAGGAGCTTGTCGAGCCCCTTCTCCTTGGGGTTGAGCGGGGTCCCGGGGTGGATGATGCTCACCGGGCAGCGTTCTGCGGCGGTGACGAGGTCCTTGAAGCTCCCACCCTTCGGGTCCTTGATGTAGGCCTGCTTCTTCTCGTTATAGGCGAACAGCTTCCGGTTGATGTTGGTGCACTCGTCGCAGCTGGTGCAGCGGGCCGAGTCGATCCAGGGTTCGATGACGAGCCCCTCCTCCTCGGCAGTCACCCCCGCGGCAGGAGCAACTGCCGCGGGGGATGCTGCGGCGGGGGATGCTGTGGTGGGAGCCACCGCGGCGGGAGGAGCGGCGACGGCGACCGCTGGTGCCGCGTGACCGTTGCCGAGCACCGACCCGAGCTCGAAGGCCGGCGCGGTCGGGATATCGGCCAGGATGTCGGCGACGGTCCGGTTGCCCCCCGCCTTGAGCAGCCCCTCGGCCAGGCGGCGGGCGATGACCTGCGGATAGCGCACCTTGAGGTCGGACAGCTGCCGCTCGAAGTCGGCCTTGAGCGCCGACGCCTTCCGCTCGTACTCGGCCTCGACGTCGGCCGTGACGGTTTCCCGGACCGAGTCCGGGACCTCGAGGCCGGCCATCTGCCGGAGCTGATGCCACAGCTTGAGCCGGTCCTCGGCGAGCTCGACCATCTCGTGGCTGACCGCGAACCGGACCAGCCGGCGGTTGCCGTCGAGGGTGTAGATGAACGGGGTGAGCCCGCCGCGTTCCTCCAGCGGCAGCTCGAGGAACTGGTGGAAGGGAACCAC
>DASWBQ010000249.1:0-8572 GCA_036390535.1 Gemmatimonadales bacterium
GCGGGAGAGGGCGGGAGAGGGCGGGAGAGGGCGGGAGGAGGGCGGGAGAGGGCGGGGGTGGGCAGGAGTTATTCCCCAGCCCCCTCTCCCGTACTAT
Source organism: Gemmatimonadales bacterium (assembly GCA_036390535.1). Lineage (GTDB taxonomy): Bacteria > Gemmatimonadota > Gemmatimonadetes > Gemmatimonadales > GWC2-71-9 > SZUA-320. The sequence continues at coordinate 98 of DASWBQ010000249.1, forward strand.
CCCGCTTTCTCCCGCTCTATCCCGTCCCAACCTCCTTCCAAGCCTTTACCAGCCATTGTGTTACGGCCTTGATGCCGGCGATCATGCCATCGCCGATCCGCTCGAGGAGGCCCTCGATGGCGGACTGGTCGAGCAGGCCGAGCCAGAGGGCGGCGGCGAGGGCGATCCCCAGGAAGAGCAGGACCTTGATGATGACCTTGGCCGCCTCGCGGAGCAGGGCCCAGGCGATCAGGGCAAAGGCGGCGAAGACGACGATCTGCCCGACGACGGCCGGCGGGACCTGGAGCGGGTCGATGGTGATCGGCGACTGCATGGCCTACCGTACGACGCCGACGCGCGGGAGGGTTCGGAACAGCCAGATGGCGGCGCCGACCGCCACCGCGGAGTAAAGCAGCCCGGGGGCGACCCGGCCGTAGAGGAGGGCGCCGGTCGCGAACAATGCCCCGTAGACGACGACGCAGCCGAGGAACCAGCAGAGGAAGGCGGCCGTCACGTCTTCTTTCACTTCAGTCCCGGCGGTGTCCACTACGCGGTTCCATCCCGGGCCGATCGGGCGAATCCGGTCGTAGTACGCCTGGAGCGTGGCGCGGTCGGTCGGTCGCGTCAGGAAGGTGACCGAGAGCCAGCCCAGGGTGGTGATGATCACGCCGAGCACGAGGGTGGTCCCGGCGCCGAGCGGGGCAAAGCCGAGCCGGGTATGGAGGAACTGGAAGTAGAGCGCCACCAGGAAGGAGACTACCATCCCGGCGATCTCGCTCCAGGCGGAAACCCTCCACCAGAACCAGCGGAGCAGGTAGATCAGCCCGGTGCCGGCCCCGATCTGGAGCATGATCTGGAACGCCTGGAAGGCGTTCTCGAGCCAGAGCGAGAGTGCGGCGGCGACCACCGTGAGCAGGACGGTGGTGATCCGTGCCATCGTGACGTAGTGGCGGTCGTCGCGGTCGCGGACCAGGAAGCGGCGGTAGAAGTCGCCGACGATGTAACTCGAGCCCCAGTTGAGGTGAGTCGAGATGGTGGACATGTAGGCCGCGGCGAGCGAGGCGACCATGACGCCGAGGGCGCCGTGCGGGAGGTAGACCAGCATCGCCGGGTAGGCGAGGTCATTCCGCACGATCGAGGGGTCGAGGTGGGGAAATCGCGCCTGGATCGAGGCGAGGTCGGGGTAGACGATCAGCGAAGCCAGCGCGACGATGATCCAGGGCCAGGGGCGGAGCCCGTAGTGGAGGACGTTGAAGGTGAGGGTCGAGAGGAGCGACTCCTTTTCATTGCGGGCTGCGAGCATCCGCTGCGCCACGTAGCCACCGCCCCCCGGCTCCGAGCCGGGGTACCAGGTGCTCCACCACTGGACGGCGATCGGGATGATGAAGACCGTCGCCGCCACTTCCCAGTTGGAGAAGTCGGGGAGGAGCGAGAGCCTGGGGACCACGTTCGGGTGGGTGAAGAGTCCGGCGAGCCCCCCGACTTCGGGGAGCGAGACGGCGTAGTACGCGGCTGCGAAGGCGCCCAGCATGGCGACGCCGAACTGGATGGCATCGGTGAGGACGACGCCGCGGAGACCGGAGCTGGCGGCGTACAGCGCGGTGAGGGCGCTGCACACCAATACCGTCGTGTACTTGTCCACTCCCAGCAGGACACCGGCGATCTTGATGGCCGCGAGGTTCACCGCCGCCATGATCATCGCGTTGAAGAAGAGCCCCAGGTAGATCGCCCGGAAGCCGCGGAGAAAGGCGGCGGGCTTCCCCGAGTAGCGCACCTCGTAGAAGGCGATGTCGGTGAGGACCTCGGAGCGGCGCCAGAGGCGGGCGTAGAAGAAGACGGTGAGCATGCCGGTGAGGCAGAAGGCCCACCAGGCCCAGTTCTGGCTCACGCCCCCGGTCCGGACCAGATCGGTCACCAGGTTCGGGGTGTCGGTCGAGAAGGTCGTGGCGACCAGGGAGATGCCCAGCAGCCACCAGGGGAGGGTCCGCCCGGAGAGGAAGAACTCCTGGGTCCCGGTCCCGGCCCGCCGGGACACGGCGAGGCCGAGGCCGACCGTGATGACCGCGTACACCGCCACCATCGCCCAATCGAGGGACGTCAGCTGCAAGGGGCCTGCCGGCTGGGTAGGTCCCTAATATGGCGGGAAAGAGCGGAAGAGGGCGGGAGCGAGCGGGAAGAAGCAGGAGACAGGGGATCAGCGAAGTGCCAGGGCCGCGGCGACGGCCTCCCGGTCGGCGGGGTAGGTCACGCCCAGCCAGCCCCGGCCCTCGGGGATCACCCGGATCCGGACGACGCCGCGCGCCGCCAGCCGGCCCAGGCTCTCGGGGAGGGGGCACTCCGTCGTGAGCGATTGCCCATGGGCATCGAGGAAGGTGCCGAACTCGGTGGCGAGAGCGGGCACCACACCGGGCCCGAAGGCCCAGCAGTTCATTGAAACGGCGGTAGAGGGCGGGAGCTGGCGGGAGAGGGCTGGGGTGAGGTCGTGCCGCTCCTGGATGCCGGTGAGCCAGCCCTGGGTGTCCGTCTCGAGCACCGCGCGGGAGACCGGGCCGTGGGGCGAGACGGTGTCGGCGAGGCGATAGGCAATGTTGGCCACCTCGCCCGGGTGGGCCTGCCCGAGGAACCGCACTGCGGCGCGGATGGCCTCGGGGCCGTAGTAATCATCGGCGTTGAGGACGACGCAGGGGCCGGGGATCTTCGCCCGCGCCGCCAGCACGGCGTGGGTCGTTCCCCAGGGTTTGGTCCTCTCCCGGGGCACCAGATGCGGGGCCGGGAGGTCATCGAGCCGCTGGACGGCGTACTCGATGGCCATGCGCGAGGCGTGGCGGCGGTGGTGCGCCAGAAAGGCGGGCCGAAGCTCCTCGCGGATCACGAAGACGGCGTGGCGGACACCGGAGACGGCGGCATCGTGGACGGCGTAGTCGCTGAGCGTCTCGCCGGCGGGACCGATGGCATCGAGCTGTTTGTCGCCGCCGTAGCGTGACCCAATCCCGGCCGCGAGGACAACGAGGGTGAGGTCGGCGGCGGGCGTGGCGGAACTCACGGCTTCGGGGTGCCGGCGACCTGGGCGGCAATGGCGCCCAGGGCCCGGCTCATGGCCGCGAGGATTTCCCCACAGCGGGCAAGATCATGGTGGCCGGCGAGCCCGGCCGGGTCGCGATAGCCGACCCAGGCGGCGCCATCCGCCTCCCAGACGAGGAGCCTCAACGGGAGGTCGATGGCGCTGGCGATGTCGCACTGCATGACACGGGTGCCCGCCGCGGGGTTGCCGAAGATGAAGACGGTGGCGGCAGGGAGGGTCAGCCCTGCGGCCCGGGCGTTCTCGGCGTGGTCGACCGTCGCGAACAGCGTCAGCTTGCGGGCAGCGAGGGTGGGCGCAACCCGGGCGATCGTGGCGGCTGCGGGGGCGTCGCTCCGCACCCGGACCAGGGTGTCGGTGGCCGAGAGACCGGGCGCCAGGGCGAGCGTGAGGAGGAGGGCTGCGAGCATGGCATCAGGAGTGGTTGGTGGAGGGTGGCAATAGCGGGGCCGCCCGACATGCAATACTGCCGCGACGCCGTCGGTTACTCCCGCTGGGCGACAACTTCCTGTGCCTCCGTCACGGCGGGCCTTCGCGTCCCGTCACTGGCAAGTTCAAGAAACTGCAGATAGAAGCTACGCGCCAGGGATTCGTCGCCGAGCGCGCGCGCCGCCCGAGCAGCACCCAGCAGGCCGTTGAAGCGCCTCGGATACAACGCCATCGATCGCTGGTATGCCGCGAGCGCCTCTCCGGGCTGATTCTGCTCCAGGAGGAGATCGCCCAGTAGTTCGTGGGCGGGAAGGGTGGGCCCCGGCGTCACGGCGTGCTTCGGCGTTGAGGCCTCGAGTTCGGCGGCCTCTCGCATGAGGGCAACGCCGGCTTCTCTTCGTCCTTCCACGTGGGCGACCCAGGCGCTCAGTTCGAGGCGGAGCACCTGGATGTTCCGGGCAAACAATTCCTCTCCCGCCTTGCGGGTCGCGGCTTCCAGCTGATCGAGGCGCCGGACGGCCGCCCTGGCCTCGTTCACCTGACCCAGGTGCGCCGCGCCCAGTCCGCGCGCGAACTGCCTGATCGCTTCCGGCCAGGCGAAGCGGTCCCAGTCGAGGGTCGAGGGCTCGCGCGGGACCAGCCGCGCGGCCTCGTCCCACGCTCGCCGCTCCAGCGCGTAACGGGCCGATGTGGACGCCAGGTGAAACGCAGTCTTGAAGGTAGGCTCCAACCGGCCGGTTCCCTGGAGCCGCTTCAATTGCGCCGCAGCTTCATCGTCGGCGCCTTTCTGGAGGTAGGCATAGACGAGATACTCGACCGCGTGGGGGAACTCGTCCCACACGAACTCTCCGTCATCGCCGGCGCGATACTCCAAGGCCGCTTCTGCGGCCCGCAGGTTCCCCTGGATCACGCCGGTCCAGTCGCCGAGCCGCGTGTAGATATGGGTCGGCATATGGAGCGCGTGTGGATTGCGCGGGGCGGCCGCGTCGTACTTGCGGGTGATCTCCAGCGATTCCCGTTCGCGGCCCGGCACGTCGTTGGCGTGGACCAGATAGTGCATGGCGCCCGGGTGGTCCGGATGCCGCTCCAACACCCGGAGGAGCATTTCGGCGGCACGGTCGGCATGCTCCCGGGAAATGGCGTCGGCAGGGGCGGTCGCCAGATGCGCCAGGGCGTAGAACGCCGTGGCTTCGGGGTCATCCGGAAAGGCCGCATGGAGCCTTTCCGAAGCCTGCTCCCAGCGTCGGATGCGGAGCCAGTAATCGGACCCCAGCGGTTCGAGGAAGAACGCTTCCGCCGCCGCCACGAACAGCCGCTCCCGTTCCGTCGGCAACGAAAGTGCCTTGGCCTTCTGCACGGCGTCCCATCCCCGCTGGCGCGCTTCCACTCCTGGCCGCGTGGGCCAGAGCGGCTGAAACAACGTCATCGCGATGCCCCACTGCGCCATCGCGCACCGGGGGTCGGTGGCGGAGACCTGCTCGAAGGCCTCCCGTGCCTGGGGATACGTCATGTGATGCAGGAGGGCAACTGCCCGATTGAACTCCACCCGGGCCGGCTCGGTGCAGGTGATGGGGAAGTCAACCGTGCCCAGGGTGTGGTCGGCGTGCTGAGGCTCCTCGCGCTGAGGTGCGTCCGCGCAGGCTGCGAGCAGCACCACCAGCAAGCCGGTGGCGAGGTACCGGAAGCCACGGCGATGCAGACGTGCCTCCGACCCAACCTGGGTTTCACCGGCTGGCCGAAGGCGAATCCGATGCAGGGCAGGGTCAGGCGTCGTTCTCATTGGGCTGCGGATAGCGACTCCTCGTCTCGGCGACCGATCGGGCTGCCGACTTCTCCAGGACCCTCAGGTTGACGTTGGCCGGGCGCCTGATGTAGACACACACCTTCCCGGTCCTGTGCTCTCCGAGCCTGGCCAACAAGACGCCCGCCGAACGGCTGCCTGTCGACGCCCGACGTCTGGCATCAGCGGGGAGCGCAGCCAGTCCTCTGCCTGCCGGGGTCAGGCGGCGATCGGCAAGTGGTTCAGGGCCACTGCGCACAGATGCAGCCCGAGTCCGAAGACGGTATGTGTCCCGAGGCTCTTGAGCCGGGCCTGCGCGGGGTGTGGAGTGATACCCATGTGCTGGCGGCCCTGCCGGGCTGGAGGTCGTGGCCTAGCTGCCCGCGAGCAGCTTCTCGAACCGCGGGTTGCCCTTGAGGGCGGCGAAATCGGGGTCGATCCGAAGCCAGCCAGACGAGAGGTGATAAGGCATCCGGAGCAGCGGCTCGAGCCGGTCGAGCGCCTTCTCCGGCTCGCCGACCATCAGGTAGACCCGGACCAGCTGGTGCTGGTAATAGGCGCCGCTGCTGGCGTCCCGGCTGATCGGCAACATGGCTGCGCCCCGCTCGCCCTCCCTGATCGCCTCGTCCTTGCGCCCCATGTAGGCCAGGGCGAGCGCCCGGAGGACCACCAGCTGGGCGTCGTCGGGGGCTGCGCGGATCTGCGCGTCGAAGGCCATCCGCGCCGTGTCGGCGTAGGCCCGGGCCTTCGCCTTGTCACCCCGCATCCACCAGGTCTGCATGAAGACCGAGCCCCACGCCGCCGGGTCGTCGAAGAAGGCCGACGGGGGGAGCCGGAGGAGCAGTTGCTGCTGGGCGTCGTCCAGCACCCAGTAGAGATCGTTGTACGTGGCCATGTAGGCCACCAGTTCCGGCTCGCCGAGGGTTCCAGGCACGGACTTCAAGACCCGGCGGGCGGCCGCGAGATCACCCTGGCCGAGATGCGTCATGGCGATGGTCTGGATCAGGTTGGGGTCGCCGGGGCGCATCGCCAGGGCTTCGTTGCCGATGGCTAGCGCCTCCTGATGCCGACGCAGGTCCCGGTAGAAATTCGCCAGGCTGGCCAGGATCCCGGCGGAACGGGGGTCGAGGCGGCGCGCGGTTTCCAGATGGGTGACGGCCTGGTCGTGGCGACCCAGTGCCCATTCGATCGCGGCGGCGCGGCGGAGGATCTCCGGGTCGTTGGGTGCCGTGCGGAGTGCCAGGGTCATCTGCTCTTCGGCCTTGGCGGTCTCCTTGGTCACGGACTGAAAGTAGGCGGCCATCGCCATGCGCCCTGCCGTGCCGTTGGCGTCGAGGGCGAGCGCCCGTTCGGCGGCCTCGCGGGCCCGAGCGCCGATGCCGGGATCCGGGGTGCCATTGAAGTACAGTTGACTGAGGGAGCGGCTCAGCTCGGCCCAGGCCTCGACGAAGGTCGAGTCGAGCGCGGCCGCCTGTTCGAACAGGCCGGAAGCTCGCTTGAGGGTGGCGGGGTCGTTGGCGGTGAGGGCCTTCCCCTTCAGGTAGAGGTCATAGGCAGCCAGGTTGTCGGTGGGCCGGCGGTCGAGCTGCTGCTGCCCGGTTCGTCCGAGGGCAACGCCGAGCGCGCCGGCGACGCGCGAAGCGATAGCGCTCTGGACCTGGAAGATGTCAGTGACGTCGGCGTCGAAGGTCTGCTGCCAGGTGGCCTCGCCGGTCCGGGCGTCCACCAGCTCGGGCACCACCTGCACCCGCCCCTTCCCGTCCCCGTCCTTGATCCACCGGACCGTAGCGGTGAGCAGGTACTCCACGGACAGCTCGCGACCAATGTCGGCCAGTGACTTGGTGGTCTGCCGGTACTGGTCGGTACTGGTACGGGCGGTGACCCGGAAGTCCGGCAGCGCGGTGAGCTTGCCACGGACCTCATCGGCGATGCCGTCGGCGAAGTAGGCGTCGTCGGGGGCACCCCGGTTTTCGAACGGCATGACGGCGAGCCGGATGCCGTCGCGCGAGGCAGCGCCGCCGGCCGGGCCCCTCATCACCATGACCGTGGCCACCAGCGCCCACAGGGCGAGGGCCATGCCGCCGCCGATCGCCGCATTGCGCCACGTGAAGAGGCGGCGCAATCCGCCGGGAGTCGCCCCGCCCCGGCGATGGGCTTCGACCTGACCCGTCATGACCAGGACGACCGCCCCGATGGCCAGCAGGAGCACGGCCAGTCCGAAGGTCCAGGACGGGAGTCCCCACCGGCTGATGAGGGAATAGACCAGCCCGAGCGAGACGGCTGAGGTGACGCCGAAGAGGCCCCAGACCTGGGCGCCGGTAGGTCCGTCGGTCGCGACGACGGGTGTCGCGCCGCTCCGGGCGGCGTCGAGGGCGGTGCCGAGCGCCTCGGCGAGCGCCGCGGCCGAGGGCTGCCGGTCCGCCGGGCTCTTGGCGAGGGCCCGCCGGACGACCGCGTCCACCTGGGGGTTTACGTCACGGCTCGCCGTCAGGGGCCGGGGCACCTCGGTGAGGCTCCGGGCCATGATGGCCTGGGCGGTCGGGCCGGTGAACGGCGGCTCGCCCGCCAGCATCTCGTACAGGACGGCGCCGACGGCGTAGACATCCGCCCGGCCGTCGATGGCATGCCCGCCGGTGGCCTGCTCGGGGCTCATGTACTGCGGCGTGCCCACGGCCAGACCGGTCTTGGTGAGCGCCTCGCCCCCGGTCCCGAGCGCCCGGGCGATTCCGAAGTCGGCGACCAGGGCGTGTCCGGCGTTGATCAGGATGTTGGCGGGCTTGATGTCCCGGTGGATGATGCCCCGCGCGTGGGCGTGGGCCAGCGCCTCGGCCACCTCGCGCGCCAGGCGAACGGCCTCCTCGACCGGGAGCTGGCCTTCCCGGCGGAGCCGGGCCTGCAGCGATTCCCCCTCGATCCAGGGCATCACGTAGAAGAGCAGGCCCTCGGCGGCGCCCGAGTCGTACATCGGGAGGATGTGGGGATGATTGAGCTGGGCGGCGATCTCGACTTCGCGGAGGAACCGCTCAGCGCCGAGGGTGGCCGCCAGCTCGGGCCGCATCACCTTCACCGCCACCTTCCGGCGGTGCTTCAGGTCCTCCGCGAGGTAGACGGTGGCCATGCCGCCGGCGCCGAGTTCGCGCTCGACGCGGTAGCGGTCGGCGAGGGCCGCGGTGAGACGTTCGGTCGGGTCGCTCATGAATCGGCTCTG
>DASWBQ010000250.1:0-5391 GCA_036390535.1 Gemmatimonadales bacterium
GCAGGGGATGGTGGACAGCGGCTCCACCGCGACGTCGGCCTTCCAGAATCTGCTCGAGGTCCGGCTGCGCCGCGGCGACTATGCCGGGGCGGATAGCGTCATCACCAGCTTCCGCACACGCGTCCCTGAGGCCAGCACGCCGGAGCGCAACATGCGGCGCGAGCTGGCCATGATTCAGGGCCGCTTCCCGGACGCGCTGGCCATCGTCGAGGAAGGTCTGAACGTTGAGGACCCCGAGGCGAACGCCCACAGCAGCGCGATGAGGGTGCCGCTGCTCCGCCTGCTTGGCCGCTGGTCCGACGCCGCACGGGGGGCCGACGACGCCGTCCGGGCCACCATGCCCATCGACCGCGACCAGGCGTATCGTCAAGGCCTCCAGGCGGCCCTGGACGGCGCCGTGAACGAGGCGTATCTCCTTGGCGGAACGGCCGAGGCGCGCGCCAAGGTGGACGCGGCGCTGGCACGCTACCCGGTGGACAGCCTGCCCGCCGAACGCCGCCCGTACTTCACCCTGATCTTCGCGGAGTCGATGCTGGGCAGGGTGGATCGGGCCCGGACCTGGCTTGCCCAGGCCCGCCAGATCGCCACCCCGGCCGACTCTGCCGACCTGATCGGCGGGGATGCGATGATCGCCTACGGCGAGCAGCGGTGGGGTGAGGCGATCTCGCTGATGCGGCAGTCGGCATCCCTCATGGGGTGGTTCTGCCGGACCTGCTTCCAGGTCCAGATCGGCGAGGCCTTCGACCGGCAGGGCCTCACCGACTCCGCCAGGGTGGCGTACGAGACCTACGCCAGTGACCTGGCGACCGCGAGCATCGGGCAGGAAAGCGACCTCCCGGTCAGCTACATCCGGCTCGGCGAGATCTACGAGGCCCAGGGAGACCGGGACCGGGCGATCGAGTATTACACCCGGCTCCTCGACCTCTGGAAGGACGCCGACCCGGTCCTGCAGCCCCGGATCAGGGACATTCGCACCCGCGTCGGCAAGCTGGTCCAGGAAGGAACCTGAGGCGGACGCGGGGGAAACCGTTGCGGGGGGACCGTTGCGGGGACCGTAGGGGCGGCCTATCAGGCCGCCCTGTCTCTTCAAGGCCGGATTTCTTCGATGCCGCAGGGGCGGCCTATCAGGCCGCCCCCCTTCTTCCCCGGCCGTAGGGGCGGCCTATCAGGCCTCCCTATTTCCGTTCCAGGCGAAAATCGTACTCCAGCGTGATCGTGTCCTCCACGCTGAGCACCGCCGCCACGCTCGGCTTGGTCATCCCGAAATCGGCGAACGTGAACTTCGTCACCGCCGACCCCGCCGCGGTCCCTCCCGACACCGTCATCGTCACCTGCCAGGTCACCGGCGCGGTGACCGCCTTGACCGTCAGGTCCCCCGTCAGCTCGAAGGTCACCCGGCCGCTCGCGGGCAGCTGCGCCGGCAGTCCCTTCGCCGACCTGGGTACGAAGACCACGGTCGGGTAGGTGGCGGTCTCCAGCGTCCTCCGCTGCACATAGCCGTCCCGCCGCTCCCTGTCGCTCTTCAGCTGAACCACGTCCACCGTGAACTTCGACTCGGCCGGGACGATCTGCCCCTTGTCATCGAAGCTGATCCCGCCGGTGACCCCTGGCGTGGCGCCGACGGCGTCGTTGGGGAAATCGAACCCGGCCAGCTGCTCCCGGATCCGGTAGCGGGCCTCGTTCCCCTCCGCCGCCACTACCCAGCGGACCGGCGCGGGGAGCACCGCGGGTGGCGCCGTCACCATCGTCAGGGTGGCCATCGCAATCGACAGCAACATCAGGGCTCCTCGAAACAGGTATGAGGAGGTTACGTTCTCCCGGGCCTCGGCGTTGAGGCCCTCTCACTTCTCACTTCTCACTCTCGACGGTCATGCTCCTCCTCCTCGCCGCCCTCCTCGCCCAGGACACCTCCGCCACCGTCGTGAAGGCGGCGCGGATGCTCGACGTCGCCACCGGCCGGATCACCGCCAACGCCACCGTCGTCGTCCGTCAGAGCCGTATTGCCGCGGTCAACCCCGCCAGCGTCCCTGCCGGCCGGGTCGTCGACCTCGGTGACGTCACCCTGCTGCCCGGCTTCATCGACCTCCACACCCACATCGTCTCGGAGATCTCGGCCGGCTCCTTCATGGCGGCCGTCACCCAGACCGAGGTGGACGGCGCCTTCACCGCCGTCGGGAACGCCCGCAAGACCGTCGCGGCGGGCTTCACCACCATTCGCGACTTCGGGGGCGAGGTCACGGTCGCCCTCGGCAAGGCGGTCGAGCGCGGCCTCATCACCGGCCCGCACGTAATCCCGTCGCGGAACTCCCTCGGCATCACCGGCGGACACTGCGACGTCACCGGCTTCGCCCCCGGCATCCTCGAGGGGGGACCCGAGGATGGCGTGGCCGATGGGCCGTGGGAGGCGGTCAAGGCGGTCCGCTACCAGATCAAGCACGGCGCCCAGGTCATCAAGATCTGCGCGACCGCCGGGGTGCTCTCGATGGAGGGACCGGTCGGCGCCCAGCAATTCTCCGAGGAGGAGATGCGCGCCATCGTCGAGGAGGCCGCCCGCCACGGCGTCCGGGTCGCGGCCCATGCCCACGGAGCGGACGGCATCAAGGCGGCCATCCGGGCTGGGGTCACCACCATCGAGCACGGCTCCGAAATGGACGACGAGGCGCTGGCCCTGATGAAGCAGCATGGCACCTGGCTGGTCCCGACCACCTACCTGGTCGACCGGATCAACCTCGCCGTCCTGCCGCCGCTGGTCCGCCAGAAGGCGGAGACCATCCTGCCGATCGCCCGGAAGAACCTCCAGCGCGCCATCACGGCGGACGCCCGGATCGCTTTCGGCACCGACGCCGGCGTCTACCCCCATGGCGAGAACGCCAGGGAGTTCGCCGTCTACGTGAAGCTGGGAATGACACCGCTCAAGGCGCTCCAGAGCGCCACGCTCCGCGCCGCCGAGGCGCTCGGCAAGACCGACCGCGGCGAAATCGCCGTCGGGAAGCTGGCCGACCTGGTGGCCGTCCCCGGCAACCCCCTCGAGGACATCACCGCCACCGAGCGGGTCCGGTGGGTGATGGTGGGGGGCCGGGAGGTGAAGTAGCGGCAGGACGGCAGGGCGGCAGGCAACTACATGCCGCCCTGCCGCCCTGCCGTCTTGCCGCCCTCCGCCGCCCCGTTCAGCTCCGCCACCACCCCGACCAGGTCCCCCGTCCGGTAGAAGTCCACCATCAGGATGTTGGGCAGCTTCTTCCGTTCCCGCTGGCACTCCCGGGCGCGCGCCAACAGCACGTCGTGGGCGTTGACGATCGCCGCGTTCGACGGCTTGGGGCTCGGCGTCGTCTCGAGCCAGTGGTTGATCAGGAAGAGTGACCCGGTGGTGTCGCCTCGGTTCGGCCGGCAGGAGAAGTCCTCCGGCGTCTTGAAGGTGTAGGGCGTCTCCTGGATGTTCCCGAGTGTCGGGAGGAGCCACGGCACCCCGGGCGTGCCCCGCTCGGTGAAGACGATCAGCCGCTGATTGCTGGTGATCAGCTCCCGCAGGGTGGGCCACTGCGCGGGCGCCGGGCCCTGGAACACCAGGCCGGTGAGCTCCGCCTCCTCGAACAGCCGGCCCAGGTCTTCCGGGGTGACATAATCCTCGATGATCAGGATGATGACCTCGTCCGGGTTCGCGACCATGAACTCGCGGATCGCCCGGAAGCTCGGCCTGGGGTCGTAGGCGCCCAGCTCACAGAAGCCGTGGCAGAAGTACAGGTCCCGCTTGCCCTCGTCCGCCCCGACCAGCGTGTTCCGGATCCGTTCGGCGATCTGGGCGGCCTCCTCGCCCACTGCTTCGGTCAGCTTCGCGGCAGAGAGGCCGGCCAGGTCGGTCTTGATCCGGGACCCGCCGGCGAACCCGTAGTGGATGTCGATCGCCAAGGCGCGGACCCCGTCGCGGAGCATCGTCTGGATCCCCGCCTGGTGATGGGGGAACATCCAGTCGGGGCTGTCCACGTTCGATTGAGCGTTGTGAGCGGCCGGGAAGACCACTTCATCCACGCGGCGGTCGCACAGGACCGCGCTCCCGTTGCAGATGGTCACCACCGTCGGGGCGACGAGTTCCGCCGTCGGCTTCCGGAGCAGTACCCACACCAGGCCCGCCGCCGCCACCAGGAGGATGCTGGCCAGCGCCGGCGCCGACCAGCCCCGGCGCCGCGCCACCGTCTCGAGCGCCGGCACCGAGGCCACCCACTGCTCGAGCATCGCGAACAGCTCCCGGATCCCGGCGTAGGCCAGCGCCAGCCCGCCGAGCGCCGCGATCCCGGCGGCGACCACGGTGGGGTTCAGCACGACCGCGATCCCCAGCCCCAGCATCACCAGCGCCCAGCCCAGCCGCGGGAGGAGCCGCACCGGCGGCGTCAGCAGCCGGGGCCCGATGCCTCGCAGTACATCAAGGGGCCGGAACCGGGCCAGCAGCGGGGCGCCGCCTGCCGCGGCAATCAGCCCGACCCCGAGATAGGTGAAGCCCCACCCCCGGGTCGCGCCGAGGTAGGCGGACGCCAGACCCTCGGCGGCCCCGGCCGTGAGCGGGTCCTTCACCACCATGCCGAGGATCAGGCGGGTGACCGGGACCAGGGCGAGCAGCAATCCGCCCGCGATGCTCAACGCCACGCCGGCATGGGCAGTCCCCCTCCGCCGGTCCGGCGAATACCAGATCGAGAGTCCCAGCAGGAAGATCCCGAGCAGGAAGACCGCCAGGGCCTGGAGCCGCAGTTGAAGCCCGAGCCGGAGCAGCCGCACGACCAGGGCTGAGATCTTCCCTTCGCTCACCGTCGCCAGCGACTGCGTCACCGTGGACGGGATCTTCTCGGCCAGCGCGGGACTCGCCCGGCCGAGCACCTCCCTGACCAGCACGCCGACATCGGGGAGGGCGATGACCACCCGTTCGACGCCCTCGGAGAAGACCACGTCGTGGACCTTCCCGGCCGCCTGCCGCACCAGGCCCTCGAAGGGCCGGGTCCCGACCAGGCCGTGCACGGCGGACAGCACGAACGGCCGGACCGCCACGAGGTCGGGCTTCTGCCCGATCAGCGCGTCGGTGACCCGGTCGGCGACGAATTCCCGGACCCCCGGGTCCTGAAGGGACCCGGCAGTCCGATCGGCGAAGGAGTCCTTCAGGTAGACCGACCGGACCAGCACCTGGCTCAGGGCGGACAGGATGAGGGCGATCGTGCCGATGATCAGGGCGATCTTCGCGCCCGAACTGCGGAGGATGGTCATCGGAGCGTCTTGCGGAGGAGAGTCAGGGCGTTGGTGCGGCCGCCGGGGGCGAATCCACCGTGGGCGGGACCAACCCTGCGCTGGGCGTGTCGGTGCGGTCCAGCAACAGCACCGCGGCCACTGCCGCCGCGATCAGGAGCAGCA
>DASWBQ010000251.1:0-7053 GCA_036390535.1 Gemmatimonadales bacterium
ATCAGGATGCCGGGATGACGCATAGGGCCAGTCATGAGTCGCGAGTCGTGGGGGGTGAGCCCTCCGGGGACTCACCGGCGTAGAGTTCCTCGATCGTTTCGCGGCGGCGGACCACGCGCCAGCGGTTGCCCTCCACCAGCACCTCGGGGGGCCGGGGTCGCCCGTTGTAGGTGGACCCCATGACGAAGCCGTAGGCTCCGGCGCCGAGCACCGCCAGGAGATCGCCGGGCACCAGCGGGGGGAGCGGGCGGTCAATGGCGAGGAAGTCCCCGGTCTCGCAGACCGGCCCCACCACGTCCGCGAGGGTCTCCGGGCCGGGCCGCTCGTCGACTTCGACAATGTGGTGGTAGGCGCCATACCGGCTGGGGCGGACCAGCTCGGTCATGCCGGCATCCACCACCACGAAGACCTTCCCCCCGGCCTGCTTCCGGTAGCTGACCCGGGTCAGCAGCAGGCCGGCGCTCCCGACCAGGAACCGCCCCGGCTCGAGGTGAATGGCGAGGCCGAGGGGGCGCAGCAGGGGAAGCACGGCGGCCGCCAGGTCGGCCGCGCCCGGGGGTGATTCGCTGTCGTAGCGGATGCCCAGACCGCCGCCGAGATCGACGGAGCGGATCGTGGTCACGCCGGCGAGGCGCACCGCCGTCAGCAAGTCAACCAGGCGGCGGGCGCCGTCCTGATAGGGCCCGACGTCCAGGATCTGGCTGCCGATATGGATCGCGATGGTCACCAGTTCGAGCCGCGAGTGGGCCCGCACCAGCGCCACGGCGTCGGCGACCTGGTCGGCGGGGATCCCGAACTTGATCCCGCTCTGCCCGGTGCTGATGTAGGGATGGGTATCGGCGGTGACGTCCGGGTTGAAGCGGATCCCGATCCGGACCGTGCGGGCGAGCTGCGTGGCGATGCCGCCGAGGGTGTCGAGCTCCTCGAGCGACTCGACGTTGATCGAACCGAGGCCGAGCCGGGCCGCCTGCTCGAGTTCCTCAGCGGTCTTTCCCACGCCGCTGAACACCAGGTCGGCGGGGTGGAACCCGGCGGCCAGGCAGCGGGCCCCCTCACCAATCGAAACGATGTCGGCCCCGGCCCCGAGATCGCGAAACAGCCGGAGCACCGCGAGGTTGGCGTTGGCCTTCACGGCGTAGTGGATCCGGTGCGGCACGGCGGCGAACGCCTGGTCCAGTTCGGCGTAGCGCTGCCGCATCACTTCGGCGTTGTAGACGTAGGCCGGCGTGCCGACCGCCCGGGCGATGCTCTCGAGCTCGACCTCCGCGACCCGGAGCCGGCCCGCCGGCGTCCGCGACAGGCCGCCGTCCGCCAGGAGGAGGCCGGCCCGGCCACCCGGCCCGCTCAGGTGCCCGCCCATCCGGGCGGCTAGTACGCTCTCGCCCAGACCGCCTCCGTTACGCTCGCCTCACCGCACCAGAGGCACCGTGCCGGCGGGGTCTCGGAGCGGAACTCCAGGTCCGGCAGCACCCGGATCGTTGCCTTGGTCTGTTCCTTGATCGCGGTCTCGCACGAGCGGCCTCCGCACCAGCCGCCGTAGACGAACCCGCCCCCGCCGTCGCCGGTCATCGCGGCGATCAGGTCGTCCTTGGTGGCGTTCCGGATGGTGTTGGCCTCCCGCCGCGCCCGCGCGGTTTCCAGCAGGCGGTGCTGCATCGCGTCCATTTCGCCGTACAGCCGTTCGGCCAGGCCACCCATCGGCACCGACTCCTTGGGTCCACCGGTGCGCCGGGCCAGCATCGCGGTATCGCTGGCCAGGTCACGGGGCCCGAGTTCAAGCCGCAAGGGCACCCCTCGCCCCTCCCACTCGAAGTACTTGGCGCCCGGCTTCATGCCCTCCCGCAGGTCGGCGCGTGCCCGGATGCCGGCCGCGGACAGCTGGCGGACCATTCGATCCGCCGCCTCGAAGGTGGCGCTGCGCTCCTCGTCGGTACGATAGATCGGCACGACCACCACCTGCCATTGCGCCAGGCGCGGCGGGGTCACCAGCCCGGCATCGTCGCCGTGGGTCATGATCAGCCCGCCGATCAGCCGGGTGGACACTCCCCAGGAGGTGCTCCACACGTACTCCATCCCGCCCTCGGCCGACTGGTACAGCACGTCGAAGGCCTTGGCGAAGTTCTGGCCGAGGTTGTGGCTGGTCCCGGCCTGGAGGGCGCGGTTGTCCTGCATCAGCGCCTCGCAGGCGTAGGTGCGAAGCGCCCCGGCGAACCGTTCGCTGTCGCTCTTCCGCCCGGTCAGCACCGGCATCGCCATCCATTCCTCCATGAACCGGCGGTAGATGCCCATGATCAGCAGCGTCTCGGTCTCGGCTTCCGCCTCGGTGGCGTGGGCGGTGTGGCCCTCCTGCCAGAGGAACTCGGTGGTGCGGAGGAACAGCCGGGTCCGCATCTCCCAGCGCACCACGTTGGCCCACTGGTTCATGAGCACCGGCAGGTCGCGATAGCTCTGAATCCACTTGGCGAACATCGCGTAGATGATCGTCTCCGAGGTGGGCCGGACCACCAGCGGTTCCTCGAGCAGCTTGCCGCCGCCATGGGTGACGACCGCGGTTTCCGGCGCGAACCCCTCGACGTGCTCGGCTTCCTTGGCGAGGAAGCTCTGGGGAATGAACAGCGGAAAGTAGGCGTTCTGGTGGCCGGTCTCCTTGAACATCGTGTCCAGGGCGCGCTGCATCTGTTCCCAGATCGCGTACCCGTTCGGCCGGATGACCATGCAGCCCCGGACCGGGCTGTAGTCGGCCAGTTCCGCCTTCATGATCAGTTCGTTGTACCAGGCGCTGAAGTCGTGCGCCCGGGTCGTCAGGGCCTTGCTCTCTGCCATGGGTCCTCTACGATGAGACGGGCGACAGCCGCGCCCGCAGGGTGTTCACCAGGGTCGCCTCAAGCACCGACTCCTGGGCGCCGCTGCCGAGGTCCTTCAGGGCCACTTCGCCCCGGGCGCGGTCGTCCGGGCCCACCACCACCGCGAACCTCGCGGCTCGCGCCGCGGCGAGCTTGAGCTGCTTCCCCACCGCGGTCTCCGTCAGCGGATACTCGACCCGGAGACCGGCGTCGCGGAGGCGGTGAGCGAGGCCGAGGAGGTACTCGTGGTCGTCGGGGCCGACCGCCGCGAGGAACACGTCCACCGCCGACCCGGCGGCCGGGAGCAGCTCCCGCTCCCGGAGCAGTTCCCCCAGCACCACGTCCCCCATGCCGAACCCGAGCGCCGGGATGTCGATGCCGCCGATCGCCTGCAGCAGGCCGTCGTACCGGCCCCCGCCGCAGATGGCGCGGAGGCTGTACCCGGCGTCGAACAGCTCGAACACCGTCCCGGTGTAATAGGCGAGGCCCCGCACGATGGTCAGGTCGAGATCGAGAAAGCCGCCCAGCCCCATCCGGTCGAGTGCCGAGAAGACCTGACGAAGCGGGACCGCCGCGCCCGCGGCGAGCGGGTAGGCACCCTCCAGATCGGCGAAGCCGCGAATCGCGCGGACCGCCTCGAGCCGCTCCACCACGTCAGGACCGACGCCGGCGTCGAGCAGCCGGGCCCGCCAGGTCGGGTACTCGCCGCGCCCCAGCTTGTCGAGCAGCTGCCAGGCGAGATGGTGATGCTCCGGCGGCACCCCGGCCTCCCCCAGCAGGACCGTCAGGACCCGCCGGTCGGAAACCCGGATCCGGACGTCGCGCTCGCTGAGGCCCAACTCGCGCATCACATCGGCCGCGAGCGCGATGATCTCCGCGTCCGCCAGGGGGCCCGACTCGCCGATCAGGTCGCAGTTGAGCTGGAAGTGCTCCCGCAGGCGACCGCGCTGCTGCCGCTCGTACCGGAACAGCTGGGGCATCGAGAACCAGCGCACCGGCTTCTTCAGCCCGTTGACCCGTGCGGCCACCATCCGGGCCAGGGTCGGGGTCATCTCGGGCCGCAGCGCGACCTCCCGGCCGCCCCGGTCGGTGAAGTTGTAGAGCTGCCCGACGATCTCCGCGCCGCTCTTGGCGGTGTAGAGCTCGAGCGCCTCGAGCGGAGGACCGTCGTACTCCTCGAACCCGTACCGGAGCGCCACCCGGCGCCAGGCCTCGGTGATGTGGCGCCGAAACCGGAGATCCTCAGGGTAGAAGTCGCGGAAGCCGGGGAGGGCCTTCAGATGCATCGATCAAAAATAACCCCACCCCCCCGGGTGACCTACCGGCTCAGATCGGGGCGAGCCCCTGGGCGGCCAGGACGTCCCCGACGGTATGGAACGACCCCGTCACTACCACGGTCCCGGCCCCCTGAGGCGCCCGGACCATGGCCTCACCAAAGTCCGGAACCAGCTGCCATTGGGCCCGCGGGGGCGGCCGGGAGGGGTCACGAAGCCACCGGTGAAGCCACTCGAGGTCCCAGCGCCTGGTGTCGGCGGAGGGAGCGATCGTGAGGAAGCCACGGTCGATGCCGCGGTCCAGCTCCACCAGCATGTCGGGCCACGCCTTGTCACCGAGGATCGAGACGAGGGCGTGCACCGGGCCTGGGACCGCCAGTTCCGCCAGCGAGCGGACCAGGGCGCGAATCCCGTCGGGGTTGTGCGCCACGTCGAACAGCCACCGGCCGCGACGGTCGAGCCGTCCCGGGATGAAGGCGTCCCCGAACCCGCTCCGGACGGCATCGTCGGGTGGCCGCCACCGGCTCGGCAGGGCCTGGAGCACCGCTTCGGCGACGGCGGCATTTCGCCGCTGGTGTGCCCCCGCCAGCCGGAGCGGCCCGGTCCAGAGCGCGTCCGGGGGCACCACCCGCGCGTCGAGGGATGCACCTGGTTCCCTTGCCTGCACCGAGCCTGCGGCGGCCTCCAGCAGCACCCGCACCAGTTCCGGCCGCGGCTCCCCCACCACGAACGGCGCCCCGGGCTTGGCGATCCCGGCCTTCTCCGCCGCGATCAGTTCCAGGGTGTCCCCAAGGTACTTCTGGTGGTCGAGTTCGATCTTGGTGACCGCGCTGACCAGTGGCCGCACCACGTTGGTGCTGTCGAGCCGCCCGCCCAGCCCCACCTCGATCACCGCAATCTCCACTCCCCGGGCGGCGAAGTCGGCGAACGCCAGGGCGGTGCCCGCCTCGAAGAAGGTCGCTCCGGCCGACTCGATGACCGGGCGAAGCTGGTCGATCCACATCGCCACCGCGGCCTCGCTGACCGGTTCGCCGTCGACCTGATATCGCTCCCGGAAGGACACCAGGTGGGGTGACGTGTAGAGACCGGTTCGGAATCCCGCCGCGCGCAGCGCCCCGGACACCAGCGTCGCCACGCTGCCCTTCCCGTTGGTCCCGCCGATGTGGACGACGGGAAAGAGCAGATCGGGACGGCCCAGCGCCTCGAGGAGGGCCTCCGTCCGTTCCAGGCCGAACTTGTAGGTCGTGGTCCTGGGGTACAGGAACGCGAGCGCGTCCGCGTAGGAGAGGGTCAGGCGGCGGGTGTGGTGGTGAGCGACACCGGCCCGGTGGCCTTCTGGCCGGTCATGTGACGCATCAGCCGGGACAGGGTATCCCGGAGTGTAGTCCGGGGCACGAC
Organism: Gemmatimonadales bacterium; assembly: GCA_036390535.1. Lineage (GTDB taxonomy): Bacteria > Gemmatimonadota > Gemmatimonadetes > Gemmatimonadales > GWC2-71-9 > SZUA-320. Next base: position 5,516 of record DASWBQ010000251.1, read on the forward strand.
CATGTCGATCTGGCCCTTCTCGAGGAGGAACTCGGCCGTCTGGAACCCCTCGGGAAGGTCCTGGCCGATGGTCTGCTTGATGACCCGCTGCCCGGCAAAACCGATCACCGCGCCGGGTTCCGCGATGATCACGTCACCCTGCATCGCGAAGGAAGCCGACACGCCGCCGGTGGTGGGGTCCGTCAGCACCGAGAGGAACGGGATGCCCGCCTTCTTGAGCAGGGCGATGAACCCCGAGGTCTTGGCCATCTGCATGAGAGAGAAGACCCCCTCCTGCATCCGGGCCCCGCCCGAGGTGCTGACCAGAACCAGCGGGAGCCGCTTGTCGAGCGAGCGCTGCGCCAGCCGGGCGATCTTCTCACCGACGACGGAGCCCATGGAACCACCCATGAAGGCGAAGTTCATCACCCCCAGGTTGAAAGGGACCCCGTCGAGTTTCCCGGTCCCTGTGTAGATCGCCTCTGCCCGCCCCGCTTTCCGGGTTGCCGCCTCGATCCGCCCCGGGTAGGCCTCGAACCCGAGGGGATCGAGGGAGCGCAACTCGCCGTGCAGTTCCCGCCAGGTGTCCGGATCGGTCAGCAGTTCGAGATACTCCTCCGCCGAGATCCGGAAATGGTGTCCGCACTCCATGCAGACGCCCAGCGACTTCTGGAAATTCGCGGCCAGGTCCATGTGGCCGCAGCGCGGACACTTGTCCCAGGCGTCCGCGGGGATTTCCAGGCGCTCACGCCGGGAGGGACGCGGTTTTCGTTCTTTCTTGAACCAGGCCATGACAGCCTTGTGCTCGCAGGGAACAAGTTGTGTGACGGATGCCACATATCATAGGGGCCCGACCGGCGGAGCGCTAGGTGCCATCACGCAACCCCTTGGGCTCCAGTGCGTTAGCCCGCGCTACTCCGCGTATCCCGCCCGCCGCGACTCCCAGGCGACCCGCAGCACCAGCCCGAGCGCCATCGCGGTGGCGAGCAGGAACGATCCTCCGTACGAGAAGAACGGAAGCGGAATGCCCGTGATCGGCATCACGTTCACCGTCATCCCGATGTTCTCGAAGACGTGGGTGAAGAGGAGCCCGAGGATGCCGATGACCACCAGCCCCCCGAAGGGGTCGGTCGCCCGGCGGGCGATCCTGACCAGCGAGAGGAAGAGGGCGACGAAGAGACCCAGGGCGACCAGCACGCCGAGGAACCCCAGCTCCTCGCCGACCACGGAGAAGATGAAATCGGTGTGCTGCTCCGGCAGGAAGGCGAGCCGCTTCTGCGGGCCTTCGGTGTACCCGTTCCCAATCACTCCGCCCGAGCCGATGGCGACCTTCGACTGAATCGCCTGGTAACCGGCATTGGCGGGGTCGATCTCGGGGTTGAGGAAGGTGCTCAGGCGCTTCTGCTGGTAGGGCTTGAGCCGGTTCCACAGCATGATGGCGATCACCCCCATGGCCGAGTTGACCACGTAGACGACCACCGCCTCCGCCACGAACGGCCGCCAGATCACCAGGAGCGCGGCGAGGAGCAGCATCCACACCCCCCAGAGGCGGGTGTCGG
>DASWBQ010000252.1:0-1651 GCA_036390535.1 Gemmatimonadales bacterium
GGCGGCGGAGCGGCCCGCCGTCCGGGGTATCGGGACGGTGCCGCCCAACACCTGCGAGGGCGGAGTAGGTGGTGGCGCGTCGGCGTTGAGCATTCCTATCCCGATGCCCCCGCTCCGGCAGCAATGACCTTCCTCCCTTGACGGAGGCAGGGGGCCGACGGTTCTTCCGTTGGCCCTTTCCTCCTTCCGGTGAGGTCTCCGATGACTGCTCGGCGCGGCACGCTGGCGCTGGTCCTGCTCCTGATCCCCGCCGTCACTCTCGCCCAGGCGCCCTTCCCTGGCCGGATCTGGCCCGCGGCCACGCCCGCGTCGGTCGGGATCAGTGCCGCGGTGCTCGACAGCATCGCCGCCGAGATCGGGACAGGCACTTACGGGAGCGTCACCCGGATGGTGGTGATTCGCCGGGGGCGGCTGGCCTACGACCGGTCGTGGACCTGGGACTTCGACCGGATCTACGGCGACTCGGCGCGGGCCAGGAGCCCCCTGAACGCCCACGACGGCAGCGGCCCCTACAACTACTTCAACCCCTGGTGGCACCCGACCTACCGGCGGGGCGACCTGCACACCCTGCAATCGGTCACCAAGACGGTCACCTCGGTGGTCATCGGCGCGGCCGTCACCCGGGGGGACTTCCCGAGCATCGACACCCCGGTGCTCCGGTTCTTCGACACCACGAAGGTGAAGAACATCGACGACCGGAAACGGCGGATGACGGTGCGCCACCTGCTGACGATGACGGGCGGGTTCGACTGGGACGAGAACCTCCCCTACATCGACCCGGCCAACACCGGCGTGGTGATGGAGGGGTCGTACGACTGGGTCCAGTACGTGATCGACCGGCCGATGGCCCGCGAGCCGGGGACGGTTTTCAACTACAGCAGCGGAGAGACCGAACTCCTGGCCCACATCTTCCGGCACGCCACCGGCGCCGACGTCGAGGAGTATGCGGCGAAGCACCTGTTCGCGCCGCTGGGAATCACGCGCTGGTTCTGGAAGCGGACGCCGAGTGGCCAGGTCGACACCGAGGGCGGCCTCTACCTCGAGGCCAAGGACCTGGCCCGGATCTGGTACCTCTGGCTCCGGGGTGGCGAGGTGAACGGGACTCGGGTGATCTCGCCGGAGTGGGTAAAGCAATCGGTCACCCCGGCGGTGCGAGTCGCCAACCGGCCTGGGGCCCAGAGCTATGGTTTCAAGTGGTGGCTGATGCCGAACCCGGCCGACACGACCCGGTTCATCTGGGCGGGCGCGGGATTCGGAGGACAGTTCCCGATGGCGGTGCCGGAGCTGGACCTGGTCGTGGTGTTCAACGGGTGGACCATCCTGCCCGATCTGCCCTCGCTGCCGAGGGGGCGGGTGATCGAGCGCATCATCCGGGGGACGAAATAGGGCGGTTGGGCTCAGACCCCGGGCTCATGGACGCCAGGGCGGCGGTATTGACGAGGATCCGGGTGTTGTTGCTGCCCGCATCGACCGGCACCACATAGAAGAAGGCGCCTCGGGGCGGGTAGCGATTGGTGAACGCCGCGATGCGCTCGCCGTCCTTGAACACCAGGTCGACCCTGGCGGCGCCCTTGGCGCGGAGGTCCTCCGGCTCGGGCATCTGCAGATCGTTCCGGTCCTTGTTCCCGGTCAGGCTCCGGACGAAGAACAG
>DASWBQ010000253.1:0-16051 GCA_036390535.1 Gemmatimonadales bacterium
GGGGTTGGTCAATTCGGCGGTGCCGGGGAGGGCGACGACGCCGGCGGCGCCGAGAGCCCAGGCGGTACGGACGGCAGTGCCGACGTTGCCGGGATCCTGCACGGCGTCGAGAACCAGAACGGCGGAGAGCGAGAGAGAGGGAGAGGGAGAGGGGAGAGAGGAAGAGAACACGAGGTCCTTGAGGCTCCATGCCCTCGGCTCGATGACCGCGATGACGCCCTGCGGGTGCTCGGTACTGGCGAGCTCCGCCAGGGCCCGGTCCTCCAGGCGCTCCAGGCGGGCGGTCTTCGCGGCGAGGGCCGCCGAGAGGGCCGCGCCGCGCGGCGTGGCCTCGAGCGCCGGCGAGACGACCGCCGCCCGGACCGGAATGCCCGCCGCCAGGACTTCCTCGACGAGGCGCACTCCCTCCGCCAGGGTCAGCGCCTTCCGTTCCCGGTTCTTCCGGGTATGGAGGGAGCGGATCAGGGTCGCGACCGCTTCGGTCATCGGCGGCGGGGCGGCGGGGCGGCCGGACGGCAGAACATCTACACCGTTCCGGCGACGACGCCTTCGACCAGGCGGGCGACCTTGTCGCCGACGTGGGCGGCGACGTCCATGACTTCCTGGTGGGACAGCGTCCCGACCACCCGTCCCGCCGCGAGGTTGGTGACGGTGGAGATGCCGAAGACCTTGAGCTTTCGGGCCCGCGCCGCGATCACCTCCATCACCGTGGACATCCCGACCGCATCGGCGCCGATCTTCTCCAGGTAATCCACTTCGGCCGGGGTCTCGTAACTCGGCCCCAGCAGCCCGGCGTAGACGCCTTCGGCGACGTCGAGGCCTTCCTTCCGGGCGACCTCCCGCGCCACCGTCCGGAGCTTGGCATCGTACGCCGCGCTCATGTCGGGGAACCGTTCCTCACCCGGGAGGGCCGGGCCTTCGAGCGGGGTCCGGCCGGTGAGGTTGAGGTGATCGCGGATCAGCATGACGGTGCCGGGGGCGAAGCCGCGGTTGATGCCCCCGGCGGCGTTGGTGACCACCAGCGCCCGCACCCCGAGCGAAGCGAAGACCCGCACCGGCAGCGCCGCCACGTCCGCCGAATGACCCTCGTACATGTGGAAGCGGCCGCTCTGCACCACGACCATCCGCCCGGCCAGCGAGCCGACGACCAGCTCTCCCTTGTGGCCCTCCACCGTGGGGACGTGGAAGCCGGGGATCTCGGCGTAGGGAATCCGGATGGCGTCCCGGACCCGGTCGGCCAGAGGTCCCAGACCCGAGCCGAGCACGATGGCAATGCCGGGGCGAAGATCGCCGAACCTGACGGCGAGGGCCGCGGTCGCCGCGGCGATCCGGGCTGAGCGATCGGCGGTGCTCATACCAGCATCCCGGCCAGCGAGGCGGACAGCATCGCGGCGAGGTTTCCGGCGATCATGGCGCGGAGCCCGAGCCTGGCGATTTCGGGGCGCCGCTCCGGGGCAAGCCCGCCGATGCCGCCGATCTGGATGGCGATCGACGAGAAGTTGGCGAAGCCAAGCAGGGCATAGGTGAGGATGATGGCGCTCCGCGGCGAGAGGGGCATGCCGCCACCGAGGTCGGTGGCGAACTGGGCATAGGCGACGAACTCGTTGAGCGTCGTCTTGAGCCCGATCAACCCGCCGACGTAGCCGGTTTCGGCCCACGGCACCCCCATGACCCAGGCGAGCGGCCGGAGCACGAAGCCGAGGATGGCCTGGAGGCTGAGTTCGGGATAACCGACCAGCCCGCCCGCCCAGCCCAGCAGGAAGTTGAGCAGCGCGACCAGCGCCACGAACGCCATCAGCATGGCGGCGACGTTGAGCGCCAACTGGAGCCCCTGCCCCGCCCCGCCGGCTGCGGCCTCGATGACGCTCGACTCGGCGGCCTGGGCGTCCATCCTGAGCGAGCCCTTGGTCACCGGCTCCTCGGTCTCCGGGAGGATGATTTTCGAGAGCAGGAGTCCGGCGGGCGCGTTCATCACGCTGGCGGCGAGGAGGTGGCTGGCGATGTTGGGGAAGATCCCCGAGAGCATGCCGACGTAGGCGGCGAGCACGCCGCCGGCGACGGTGGCGAAGCCCCCCACCATCACGGTGCTCAGCTCCGACCGGGTCATCGTCTTGACGAACGGCTTGATCAGGAGCGGCGCTTCGGTCTGCCCCAGGAAGATGTTGCCGGAGGCCGACAGGGTCTCGGCGCCGGAGGTGCCGAGGGTCTTCTGCATCACCCAGGCGAGGCCCTTCACCACGGCCTGCATCACGCCGAGGTAGTAGAGCACCGACATCAGGGCGGAGAAGAAGATGATGGTCGGGAGGACGTTGAAGGCGAAGAAGGCCCCGGTGTTGGCCACCATGCCGGCGGTCGTGTCGAGAGCGCCGTTGGCGCCGGGGACCCCGACCGGCACCTGGCTCTGGACCAGGTTGCCGAAGACGAAGCGGGCACCCTGCTCCTGAAACCGGAGCAGGCCGGTGATGGCGTCGCCGACGGCGGAGAAGAAGGCGCGCCCTGCGGCGGTCTTGAGGACGATGAAGCCGAAGACCGCCTGGATGCCGAGCCCGGCGGCCACCAGCCGCCAGTTGATCCGCTTCCGGTCGTAGGAGAGCAGCACGGCGAGGCCGATCATGGTGGCCATGCCGAGGAGGCCGATCAGCCGCTCGGCGAGGGGCGTGTCCAGGCCCTGGCGGGCGGCGTCGAGCCGCTCGGCGGCGGTCTGCAGCAGGAAGAGGGTGCTCACCGGGTCGCCTCCAGCTCGTCACGGACGGCCGCGAGAAGCACCTGCCGCTCCGGCCAGTTGAGGAAGGCGCTGGCGAATCCGTTGAGGATCATCCGGTCGATCTCCTCCCGGTCGAAGCCGAGTTCGCGGTGGGCCAGCCAGTACTCGTCGGTGAGCGTGACGCCGCTCATCAGCCAGCTGTCAGTGCTGAGGGTGACGTTGAGCCCGGCGTCGAGGTAGCGGCGGACCGGGTGCTCGGAGGCGCGGGCCACGACCCGGGTCTGCAGGTTGGAGGTGAGGTTGATCTCGATCGGGACGCGCCGGTCGCGGACGTAGTCCTGCAGCGCCGGATCCTCGAACAGCCGGGTGCCGTGGCCGAGGCGATCGGCGTGGCAGCGGTGGAGGGCCTCGGCGATCGACTCCGGCCCGGCAGCCTCGCCGGCATGGACGGTGATGCCCAGGAGCCCCTCCGCGGCACAGTCGAAGGCCGCGCCGTGGGCGGCGGGCGGGTGTCCCGCTTCGGGACCGGCCAGGTCGAAGGCGACCACCCCGTTCGACCGGTTCCGCACCGCGGCGCGGGCAATCTCGAGTGAGACCTCGGGATGGTAGTGCCGGAGGGAACAGTCGATGATGCCGGTCCGCACCCCGAAGTCCCGCTCGCCGCGGAGCAGGCCGCGCCGCTCGGCGGCGGTGACCTCGTCCAGGGTGAGGCCCTGACGGGTGCTGAGCCTCGGGCAGTAGCGGACCTCCATGTACCGGACGTTGTCAGCGGCCGCGTCCTCGACCATCTCGTAGGCGACGCGCTCGATCGCCTCCGGGGTCTGGAGGAGGGCGATGGTGATGTCGAAGCGGGCGAGATAGTCCGCCAGGTGCCTGGCGTCGTCCACCAGCATGAACTGCCGGAGGGCGTCGGGGTCCCGGGTCGGGAGATCGACCTTCGCGACCCGGGCCAGCTCGATCATGGTGGCGGGGCGGAGCGACCCGTCGAGGTGGACGTGCAGCTCCGCCTTGGGGAGGCGTGCGATCAGCTCACGGGTCAGCATGCGGCTCCGCCCGGCGGGCGCTGACGACGACCCGGATGATGTCCCCGGCGGCAAGCGGCGTTCCGGGCTCGATCCGGATGCCGCGGCCGTCGGTCAGGTAGGCCGCCCCGTCGGCGACGCGTGCCGCGAGGACGGGGTCGAACGCCGCCACCGCGGCGGACACGGCCCCGCCCGGGGGCACCCGCACGGGGCGCTCGTTGACGAAGGCGAGCACGGACTCAGTCGAGTGGGTCACGGTAGCCCGGGAAAATCCCAAGAGCGGCGGTCCTTGGCAATGCCGGGGGCGGGGTTGGCGGCCCCGACGGAGGGGTTATATTCGTTTCCCCGTATATGTCTTCCGCCTCCGCCGCCACCCTGCTGATGACGATCGCCGAGCCGACCCGGCTCCGGATCGTGAACTGCCTGGCGGCGGCGCCGCTGTTCGTCTCGGACCTGCAGGCGATCCTGGAACTGCCGCAGCCGACGGTGTCCCGGCACCTGACGGTGCTCCGGCACGCGGACGTGGTGCGGGACACCCCGATCGGCCAGTTCGTGCTCTACCGGCTCCGCCGCGAAGGCCCTCACCGGCGGCTGCTCGGGGCGGTACTGGACGGGCTGGCGATGGACGAACCGATGCAGCGGGAGCGGCGGCTGGCCCTGGACCGGAGCCGGGAGCGGAACTCGGTCGCAAGCCGTGAGTCGAGAGTCGTGAGAGCCATTGGGGACTGATGAGCCACCGCATCCTCGTTGTTGACGACGAACCGGACATCACTGCCCTGGTGGCGTATCACCTGGCGCGGGCCGGATACCGGGTGTCCACCGCGGCGACCGGCGCCGAGGCGGTCCGTTCCGCCACCGAGGAGCGGCCCGACCTGGTGATCCTCGACCTGATGCTGCCTGGGGTATCGGGGTACGACGTGCTCGCCGACCTCCGCAGCCGGGAGGCGACCCGGGACGTCGGGGTGATCCTGCTGACGGCCCGGCGCGAGGAGGCCGACCGGATCCGCGGCCTGAGCCTCGGCGCCGACGACTACCTGACCAAGCCGTTTTCTCCGCAGGAACTGATCCTCCGGGTGGCCGCCGTGCTCCGGCGACTGCAGGCGCCCGCGGTGGCCGCCGGGTCCGCCATCACGGCCGGCCCGCTGACGATCGACCGGTCGGCGCACCGGGTCCTGCTCGACGGGAAGGAACTGGGCCTCACCGTCACCGAATACAAGCTGCTGGTCACCCTGGTCGAGCGGCGCGGCCGGGTCCAGACGCGGCCCCAGCTGCTGGAAACGGTCTGGGAGGCACAACCCGACATCCAGACGCGGACGGTGGACATGCACGTCCAGCGGTTGCGCACCAAGCTGGGCGATGCGGGCCGGCTGATCGAGACGGTCCGGGGATTCGGCTATCGCTTCCGGGGCACCGACCGCGGGAGCCGAGCGAGGTGAAGATCACCGGGCGCCTGCTGGCCGGGGCCGTCGGCATCCTGCTGGTGGCCGTGGTCATGGTGGTATGGACCTCCCGCAGTTCGATCCACCGCGCGCTGGTGGAGGACCTGGAGCGCGCCCTGACGATCGAGGCGGAGATGGTCCAGGACGCACTCGGCGAGTATCCCGGGACCTGGCCGCAGCTGGTCGGGCATTGGGCGGCGATCCGCGGGCATTCGGTGACACTGTTCGATTCCGCCGGCGTGGCGCTGGCGGACAACCACATCCCGCCCGCCCAGCTGGACCTGCCGTCGCAGCGCGACCTCCCGGAGATTCGCGCCGCCATCGCGGGGCGGGTCGGCAGGGCCGAACGCGCCGACCCCGGGGAGCCCGCCTCACTCTACGTGGCCATTCCCGGAGTCCCGGTCGTCCGGGTCGGGCAGGACCTGACCATGCTCGAGGCGGCGGCGGGACGGACCCAGCGCGCCATGCTCGGGGCCGGGACGCTGGCCATTCTCCTCGGGGCCATCCTGGCGTTCCTGGCCGGCCGGACCCTGACCGGGCCGCTCCGGCAACTGGCGATCGCGGCGCGTGGCCTGCCGGCGGGCGGAGCCATCCGGCTGCCCCGCTCCGGCATCGCCGAGATCGACCAGCTGAGCCAGGCGCTGCGGCAGACCCAGCAGGAACTGGAGGCCCGGTTCGAGGCCCTTCAGCACGAGCGGGCCGAATCCGAGGCGCTGGTGAACGCGATGGTGGAGGGCGTGATCGCCAGCGATGCGCGCGGCCGGGTGATCACCGCCAACCCGGCGGCACGCCGCCTGCTCGGCTACGGCGAGGCCGGCCCGATCCCCGACCTCCCCCGGCTGTTCCGGGCCAAGGCCGCGCGCGACGTGGTGGATGCGACACTCAGCGGCACCGCGGTGCTCGACCGGGAACTCATCCTGGACGGACGGTCGCTGCTGGTGAACTCCCGGCCGCTGCCCAACGGCGGCGCGGTACTGGTCCTCCACGACGTCAGCGAGATCAAGCGGCTCGAGGCGGTCCGTCGCGACTTCGTGGCGAACGTGTCCCACGAGCTGAAGACCCCGCTGACCTCGATCTCGGGCTATGCCGAGACCCTGCTGACGGAGGATCCCGACACCGACACCCGGCGGCAGTTCCTCCGGACGATCATCACGAACGCCCAGCGGATGCATCGCCTGGTGGACGACCAGCTCGACCTGGCCCGGGTCGAATCGGGGCGGTGGCAGCCGGTGCCCAGGCTGCTCGATGTCGCCGCCTCGGTGCGGGACGCCTGGGCACCGCGAGCCACGGCGGCGGCGGGGGCCGGGATCCGGCTGGTGGTGCAGCCGGGTCCCGGCGCCGGGAGTGTGCGGGCCGATCCGGAGGCGCTCCGGCAGATCCTCGGCAACCTGTTCGACAATGCCATCCGGTACACTCCGGAGGGTGGCAGCATCACCTGCTGGTCCCTGGCCGAGGAGGGGGGCACCACGGTCGGCGTCAGCGACACCGGGGCGGGCATCCCGGGGGAGCACCTGCCCCGGATCTTCGAGCGATTCTACCGGGTCGACCCGGCCCGCTCGCGGGAGGCCGGGGGGACGGGACTCGGGCTGGCGATCGTGAAGCACCTGGTCGAGGGCCACGGCGGGCGGGTCCGGGCCGAGAGCGAGTTGGGCCGGGGCACGACGATCCGGCTATGGTTGCCCGCTTAACAGGGAACAGGGAACAGGGAACGGGGAACACGGCCATCGGTCGTTACCGTCGTTACACTTCCGTGACAATTCCGTAGGCAAGCTGTGACCTCTCCCCCCCTCCTTTCTGGCGCTGCCTCGGCTCTGGTGGCCAGGGCGTAACCCGTTGGAGGGAATCGTGATTCGGATTTCTGGCGTCACCCGCATGGCGGCCCTGGCCCTGGCGGCCGGGCTGGTGGCCGCGCCGGCCCAGGCCCAGTCGCTGACCGGAGCCGGGGCGACCTTCCCGTACCCCGTCTACAGCAAGTGGTTCGACGCCTATGCCAAGGCGACGGGCGTAAAGGTGAACTACCAGTCGATCGGCTCGGGCGGCGGGATCCGGCAGTTCACCCAGGGGACGGTGGACTTCGGGGCGACCGACAGCCCGATGACGACCGAGCAGATGGCGGCCGTGAAGGGCAACGTGGTCCACCTCCCGACGGTGCTGGGGGCCGTGGTGCTGACCTACAACCTGCCGGCGCTCGGCGCGACCCGCCTCAAGCTCGACGCGGCCACGATCGCCGACATCTTCCTCGGCAAGATCACCACCTGGAACGACGCCCGGATCGCGGCGCTCAACCCCGGGGTCAGGCTGCCCAAGATGGACCTGATCGTGGTGCACCGGTCGGACGGCTCGGGGACGACCTTCGTCTTCGTGGACTACCTCTCGAAGGTGTCGGCCGAGTGGAAGACCAAGGTCGGAGCGGCTGCCTCGGTGAGCTGGCCGGTGGGGCTGGGCGGCAAGGGGAACGAGGGCGTGACCCAGCAGGTGAAGCAGCTCGAGGGGACGATCGGCTACGTGGAGCTGGTGTACGCCGCCTCCAACAAGCTGCCGGTGGCGATGGTGAAGAATTCCGCCGGCCAGTTCGTGGAGCCGACCCTTCAGGCGGTCACCGCGGCCGCCGCCGGCACCAGGCTCGACAAGACCACCGACTTCCGGGTCTCGATCACCAACGCCGCCGGGGCTGCGTCCTACCCGATCGCGTCGTACACCTGGCTGCTGCTGAAGACCGACAACCCCGACGCCGCCAAGGGGAAGGCGATCCGCGACTTCGTGAGCTGGATGGCCGGCCCGGAGGCCCAGAAGATGGCCGACGCCCTCGGGTACGCGCCCCTGCCGGCGGAGGTGGCGGGGCTGGTCCGGGAGCGGCTCAAGACGCTCAGGGCGGCGGGCCGACCGATCGCCTGAGATGAACACGACGGCCGCCGGGCTCCGCGGGCGGACCTGGGGTGACCTGGCCTTCCGGGTGGTGCTCACCCTCGGCGCGCTGGCGGTACCGGTGCTGCTCGGCTTCCTGGTGTGGGAGCTGTACGTCGGGGCGGAGCTGGCGGTCGAGCGGTTCGGCTTCGGCTTCCTGACCTCGAGCAACTGGGATCCGGTCGCCGAGGAGTTCGGGGCGGCCCCGCTGATCTTCGGGACCCTGCTCTCGGCACTGCTGGCGCTGCTGATCGCGGTCCCGCTCTCGCTCGGCGTGGCGATCTTCCTCACCGAGTTCGCCCCGATGCGGATCCGCCAGCCGATCGCCTTCGTGATCGAGCTGCTGGCGGCGATCCCCAGCGTGGTCTATGGCCTCTGGGGGGTGTTCGTGCTGATCCCCTTCCTCAAGGCCACGCTGTTTCCCTTCCTGCGGGAAACGCTGGGCTTCCTGCCATTCTTCACCGGCCCGATCTACGGCCCCTCGATGCTGTCGGCCTCGATCATCCTGGCGATCATGGTGATGCCGTACATCATGTCGGTGTCGCGGGAGGTGCTGCTGGCGGTGCCGCCCAGCCAGCGGGAGGCGGCGCTGGCCCTGGGGGCGACCCGGTGGGAGGCGACGATCTCGGCGGTGGTGCCCTATGCCCGCTCCGGAATCATCGGGGCGGTGATCCTCGGCCTGGGGCGGGCGCTGGGGGAGACGATGGCGGTGACGATGCTGATCGGCAACCGCCACGAGATCGCCGCCTCCCTGTTCGCCCCGGGCTACACCATGGCCGCGGCCATCGCCAACGAGTTCACCGAGGCGGTCACCGACATCCACTTCGCGGCGCTGTCGTACGTGGCACTGGTCCTGTTCGTGGTGACGGTGCTGGTGAATGCCGGAGCGCGGCTGCTGATCTGGCGGGTGTCGAAGGGCCGCCCGGCGGGGGGGGCGGGGCTGTGACGCGGCAGGCGTGGCGCCGGATCAAGAGCAACCTCATGGTGGCGCTCATGGGGCTGGCGGTAGCGCTGGCGGTCCTGCCGCTGCTGCTGATTCTCGGCACCCTGATCGTGAAGGGCGCCAGTTCGCTCAACCTGGCCTTCTTCACCCAGATGCCGGCGCCGGCGGGCGAGACCGGCGGCGGGGTGGCCCACGCCATCGTCGGGACCCTGCTGATCGTCGGCAACGCCTGCCTGATCGGCATCCCGATCGGCATGGCCGCCGGGGTCTACAGCGCCGAATACGCGGGTACCCGCCTGGCGCTGGTGACCCGGTTCGTGGCGGACGTCCTCAACGGCACCCCGTCGATCGTGGTCGGCGTGGTGGCCTGGACGCTGATCGTCGCGAAGCAGAAGCAGTTCTCCGGCTTCGCGGGCAGCGTGGCGCTGGCGATCCTGATGATCCCGATGGTGATGCGGACCACCGAGGAGCTGATCAAGATGGTGCCCAACTCGCTCCGCGAGGCGGCGCTGGCGCTCGGCTACCCGCGGTGGCGCACCAGCCTCTCGATCGTGGTGCGGACCACGCTCCCCGGGATCGTGACCGGGATCCTGCTGGCGACCGCGCGGGTCGCCGGGGAGACGGCGCCGCTGCTGTTCACGGCCCTGGGCAGCCAGTTCATGAGCACCGACCTCCGCCAGCCGATGGCCGCGCTGCCGCTGACGGTGTTCACCTACGCGATCGGCCCGTACGAGGAGTGGCACCGGCTGGCGTGGGCGACGGCGCTGGTGCTGATCCTGGTGGTGCTCACCCTCAGCATCTTCGCCCGGGTGGTCACCCGGCAGCGGTTCGACCGCCGTGGCTGAGTCACCCGTCCGTCTCGCGACCGACCGGCTGACCGCGATGTACGGCCGGTTCACGGCGGTGAAGTCGGTGTCGCTCCAGTTCCCGGCCAACCAGGTCCACGCCCTGATCGGGCCGTCGGGCTGCGGCAAGTCGACCTTTCTCCGGTCGCTCAACCGGATGCACGAGCTGGTGCCCGGCGGCTGGATCACGGGGCAGGTCCTGCTGGACGGGCACGACATCTACGCCCCGGGCGTCAACGCCATGCAGCTCCGCCGCAAGGTGGGGATGGTGTTCCAGAAGCCGACCCCGTTCCCGACGATGTCGATCTTCGAGAACGTGGCGGCGGGACTCAAGGTCAACGGGCGGCCCGACCGGGGCGCGCTGGCCGGGACGGTGGAACGGGCCCTCCAGGGCGCCGGTCTCTGGGACGAGGTGAAGGACCGGCTCAAGGAGAGCGCCCTCGCCCTGTCGGGCGGGCAGCAGCAGCGGCTCTGCATCGCCCGGACGATCGCCCCGGAACCCGAGGTGATCCTGCTCGACGAACCGACCTCGGCCCTGGATCCGGCCGGGACCCAGCGGATCGAGGAGCTGCTCTTCACCCTGAAGCGGGACTACACGATCGTGATCGTGACCCACAACATGCAGCAGGCGGCCCGGGTCTCCGACACGACCACCTTCTTCTACCTGGGCGCGATGGTCGAGCACGGGCCGACCCGCCAGATCTTCACCGCCCCGGCCGAGCAGCAGACCGAGGCCTACATCACGGGACGGTTCGGATGACCTCCAGCCTGGCCCGCCCGCCGATGGCCGGGTTGCAGCGCCCGGCGCTCGCGCCCCGGGGCCCCGCCGCCCCGGTGGACACGGCCCACCCGGTGGTCGAGGCGCGGGGCTTCCGGTTCCACTACGGCGCCAACGAGGTGCTCAAGGGGATCGACCTGCCGATGGCCCCGCGCGCCATCACGGCGATCATCGGGCCCTCGGGCTGCGGCAAGTCCACCTTCCTCCGCTCGATCAACCGGCTCAACGACTTGACCCCGGGGGCGCGCTACGGCGGAGAAATTCTCCTCGACGGGGAGTCGGTGTTCCGCCCGGACATCGACCTGGTGGCCCTGCGGCGGCGGGTCGGGATGGTCTTCCAGCGGCCGAACCCCTTCCCCAAGACCATCTACGACAACGTCGCCTACGGCCCGGCGCTGAACCGGCTGGTGCCGACCCGCGACCTCCCCGACGTGGTGGAGCGCTGCCTCCGGGCCGCCGCCCTCTGGGACGAGGTGAAGGACCGGCTGGAGACGCCCGCGACGGGGCTCTCCGGCGGGCAGCAGCAGCGGCTGTGCATCGCCCGGGCCCTGGGCAACCAGCCGGAGGTCCTGCTGATGGACGAGCCCTGCTCGGCGCTCGACCCGATCGCCACCCAGCGGATCGAGGAGCTGATGGTCGAATTGAAGCGGGACTACACCATCGTGATCGTGACCCACAACATGCAGCAGGCCGCGCGGGTGTCGGACATGACCGCGTTCTTCGACCGCGGGGAGCTGATCGAGTTCGACGCCACCGAACGGCTGTTCACGGCCCCGGCGAGCGAGCGCACCGAGGCCTATATTACCGGGAGGTTCGGATGAGCGAGACCCACCGCCACTTCCACGACGAGCTGAACCAGGTCAAGGTCCGGCTCCTGACCATGTCGGGCGAGGCCGAGGCCGCGCTGGGCCTGGCGGTGGAAGCCCTGCTGGAGCGAAACCCCGGCAAGGCGCAGCGGGTGCTCGAGGGCGACCGGGTCATCGACGCGATGGAGGTCGAGATCGAGGAGCAATGCGTCAACCTCCTCGCGCTCCAGCAGCCGATGGCGCGGGATCTCCGGACCCTGATCGCCGCCACCAAGATCGCCACCGACCTCGAGCGGGTGGGTGACCACGCCGTGAACATCGCCCAGTCGGCGACCCGGCTGGCGCAGAGCCGGCCGATCGCGCCCGAGCCGGAGATCGTGGAGATGGCCCGGCTGACCCGGGAGATGCTCTCCGACGCCCTCGAGGCCTTCATCCGGGGTGACGCCCAGGCGGGCCGCGAGGTCTGCCTCCGTGACGACAAGGTGGACGCCCTCAACCGTTCGGTGTTCCGGATCCTCCTGACCCACATGATGGAGGACCCGCACGTGATCGGCGCCGGGATGGAGCTGTTCCTGGTGAGCCGCAACCTGGAGCGGGTGGCCGACCTCGCGACCAACATCGGCGAGGACGTGGTCTTCCTGGTCGAGGGCAAGAGCATCAAGCACCGGGCGGAGCAGCCCCGGCAGGAGCAGGCGCCCGCCGCGGGATGATCGCCACCTCCGACGCCCGCCCGCGCACCCGCCCGGAGCGGCTCGGCGCCATCGACGTCGGGTCCAATTCCATCCGCCTGCTGGTGGCCGACTGGGACCCCGCGGCCGGGTTGTCGGTGGTCGACGAGGTCAAGGACCAGCCCCGTCTCGCGACCGGCCTGGTCGCCACCGGGCGCCTCGACGAAGAGGCAGTGACCCGGGCGATGGCGGCGCTGGAGCGGATGCGGGACATCGCCGAGCGCCGCGGGGTCCGGCGGCTCGCGGCGGTCGCGACCTCCGCGGTGCGCGAGGCCGAGAACGGCGAGGCTTTCGTCCACCGGGTCCAGAGCGAACTGGGGATTCCGCTCCGCGTGATCGACGCTGAGACCGAAGCCCGGCTGTCCTACCACTCGGTGGCGCACCACTTCCCCCTCGACAACCAGCGCACCGTGGTGGCCGACATCGGGGGCGGCAGCCTCGAGGTGATCGGTGCGGTCCGCGGGGTCCTGGACCTGACCCTGTCTCTGCCACTGGGTGCGGTGCGGCTGACCGAGACCCACATCCTGGAGCGACGGAACACCCGGAAGGCGATCGTCCGGCTGCGCCGCAAGGTCGAGCGGCAGCTCCGCAAGGCCGCGACCTGGAAACCGTGGCGAGGCGCGCAGGTGGTCGGCTCGGGGGGGAGCTTCACCAACCTCGGGCGGATCAGCGCCGCCCGGCGGGGACTCGAGACCAGCTCGGTCCACGGGTTGCGGGTCACCACCGCCGAGGTGGAGCACCTGCTCGACTGGCTGACCTCGATGCGCCCGGAGCAGCGCCGCCAGGTGCCGGGGCTCAACCCCCAGCGGGCCGACATCATCCTGGCGGGGCTCGCGGTCACCGCGGAACTGCTCGAGCGGCTGGACAGCCCCGAGCTGATCGTGAGCGCCTTCGGGCTCCGCGAAGGGCTGCTCCTCGAGATGATCGGGGCCGGCCTCCCCGAGCGCCGCGACCCGATGCGGCTGGCCCGCGAGTTCGCCCAGCGGTGCCAGTGCGACATGCGGCACGTGGAACAGGTGCGCGCCCTGGCGATGCAGCTGTACGACCGGCTGGCGGAACCCCTGGGCGCCACCGAGGAAGAGCCCCACCTCCTCGAGACCGCGGCGGTGCTCCACGACGTCGGCCAGCTGATGAGCTACCGCAAGCGCCACCGCTACAGCATGGACCTCATCCTCCACGCCGAGCGGCTCAACCTCTCGCCCCGGGAGCGGCAGCTGGTGGCGCTGATCGCCCGGTTCCATCGGAAGGAGGCGCCGTCCGCGCGGGAGCATCCCGAGTTCGCGCAGCTGCCGGGCGAGGACCGGCAGATCGTGCGGCGGCTCGCCGCGATGCTCCGGATCGCCGACGGACTCGATCGCGGCTACACCTCGGTGGTGGAGAAGGTGCGGCTCCGGCTGACCGCGGACCGCCTGCTGATCTCCCTCGTCCCTGCCAAAGCCGGGGCCGACCTCTCGCTGGAGCGGTGGGGTGCCCAGCGGCGGACCGACCTGCTGGCCCGGCTGCTGGAGCGGGACGTGCGGGTACACTAGTCGACAGTCGAGAGTCGAGAGTCGAGAGTCGACAGAGGACGCACTCCGCGCCCCGTCTCACCTGTCCCTTGTCACTGGTCTCGTCTCCCTCTTCACTTCTGCCATGCTGCGACGTGACCCTGCCGCCGACCGGGCGCTCGGGAGCTGGGCTCCCGGAGTTCATCACCCATGACCGCTCGGGGCGGGACGGAAGCGAGAGGCCGGAAGGTCGCGGAGGCGGAGGCACTCCTCGCCCTGGTCGCCTTTGCGGCCAACTCCCTCTTCGCCCGGCTCGCCCTCGGCGCCGGGGCCATCGATGCCGCCAGCTACACCGCGGTGCGGATCGGCTCCGGGGCGGCGGCCCTGTGGCTGATCGTGCAGCTCACGTCCCGCGGCACCGGTCGCCGCATCGGTGGCGACTGGCAGTCCGCCCTGCTCCTGGTCGGCTACGCCCTGCCCTTCTCCCTGGCCTACCTGGAACTCACCACCGGGACGGGGGCGCTGATCCTCTTCGGCGCCGTCCAGGCCACCATGATCGCGTCCGGACTCGCGGCCGGAGAGCGTCCCTCCGCCCGCACCTGGGCAGGCCTGGTCATCGCGATGGGCGGCCTCGTGGCGCTGGTGATGCCCGGGCTGGACCGGGTGTCCCCGGTGGGGGCGCTCCTGATGACCGTCGCGGGGATCGCGTGGGGGGCGTATTCGATCCGGGGCCGGCGAGGCACCGCGCCGCTCGCGGACACCACCGGCAACTTCCTCCGCGGCACCCCGCTCGCCCTGGCTGGCCTGCTCATTCCGGGTGGCGGCCCGGTCCTCACCACCGCCGGCATCGGCTGGGCCGTGGCCTCGGGCGCGCTGGCCTCCGGCGTGGGCTACGCGATCTGGTACCGGGCCCTGCCGAAACTGAGCGCCACCGGCGCCGCGACGCTGCAGCTGGCCGTGCCGGTGCTGGCAGGGTGGGCCGGGGTCGTCGTGCTGGGCGAGCAGGTGACGGCGCGCCTGGTGCTCGCGGGCGCGGCCATTCTCGGCGGCATCGCGCTGGCCCGGGACCGCTGAGGCCCGCCGGCGAGGGGCCCCCTAGGACGGGTGACTATCTTTCAGTGTCGGCGCCTCTGGGGCACCGCCAGCCGGAGAGCGCATGTCCGCTTATCGCAACCAGCAGCACCGCCTCGTCCACCGGGGCAAGGAATTCCACTTCGTCTCCTACGAGGGCCTCCCGGCCGACGTGAAGACGGCCCGCCCGGCCGGCGAGCCGATGTGGTATCTGATCACCGCGGGGAAGCGCTGGGCCTGCATCCCGTTCGAGCCGGGCCAGGACGAAGCCGGACTCGACCGCGTCCTGGTGGGGTGGCTCGAGGCGAACGTCTTCGCCTGAGCCGGGGCGCCGTCAGGCGCCGTAGGGAATCCAGATGTTCTTGACCTGCGTGGCCTCGCGCAGGAATTCCTCGTCGGCGCCGTGGAGCCCGGCCCCGCGGTCCACCCAGGTCCGCTTCATGTTGCCGGCCGAGAGCGTCTCGACCTGGGCACTGCCCTCGGCCGTTCCCCAGTACCAGATCCCGTCGACGTCGTCGTGGGCGGCGAGCACCGCCGCCAGTTCCTCCCGGTTCCCGGTCACGATGTTGATCACCCCGCCGGGGACATCCGAGGTGTCCAGCAGCTGGTAGCAGTCGGTCGCCGGGAGGGGCCAGCGCTGGCTCGGCACCGCCACCACCGCGTTGCCGACCGCCACGGCCGGCAGCACCGTCTCGAGGAAGCCCAGCAGGCTGGGCGACTCCGGGCAGACGACCGCCACCACCCCGACCGGCTCCTGCATCGCGATGGTGACGTTGCGGTAGGGCGTGTGGTGAACCGCGCCCTCCCACTTGTCGGCCCACGCTGCATAGCGGAAACAGCAGTCGACGGCCCGGGCGATTTCGGCGTCGGCCGCGAGGGCATCAAGCCCGGTCAGCGCGGAGACCCGCCCGGCGAACTCGGCTGAGCGTGCCGCGAGGTTCTCGCCAAGGTAGTAGAGCACCTGGGCGCGGAGGTGCGCGGTCGCCGACCGCCAGCCCGGCTGGGCCTGGTGTGCCGCCTCCACCGCGTTCCGGATGTCCTTGCGGTTGCCCGCCGGCACCTCGGCGACGTGGCTGCCCCGCCAGTCCGCGACCGGGAGCGAGTAGCCGGAGTCGGGCCGGGCCTGCTTGCCGCCGATGTAGAGCTTGGGCGTGCGGTCGATGGGAGGGAGCTCCGGCACCGGAGCGCGCCCGGCAGCGGCGGACGCCGCCGCCTTGCGCCGGGCGCCGCGCTCCGGCTTCGGGGCGCTCCTCGCATGGCGCACCCGCACCAGGTACTCGCGCAGCCCCTCGCGGCCCCCCTCGCGCCCGAACCCGCTTTCCCG
>DASWBQ010000254.1:0-13929 GCA_036390535.1 Gemmatimonadales bacterium
ACCGGCTTCACCAGGATCCCGCCCACCGTCTTCCCGTCCTTCGACTTCCAGCTGATCTCCTCGGCGTCGCCCAGCGCCAGCCCGGCCACCTGCGGGTTGGCGTTGCTCAGCCTGACCCAGGCGTCCCGGCTGGCCAGGTCGGCCTCCGAGCGCGCCAGGTAGAGGTCGGGAGGCATCCGACTGTCCGAGTACATCACCTGGATCAGCCCGGTGTCCTCGTCCTGGTTCGCCATCACGGTGCCCGGGACGTTGGTCACCTGCCGCACCGCGCCGGTCTCGACCGAGACGGCCATCACCTGCACCGTCCCCTTGACGCCCTCGCCGAAGTAGATCGTCTTCCCGTCCTTCGACCACCAGCCGGCATCGACGTTCCCGTCAAACTGCCCGCCGAGCTTCTTCCAGGGCGCCGCCGGGTTCGCGGTCGGCTTCACCCAGAGCTTCTGGTCCCGGAAGTAGGTCCAGTCGTTGGACGCCGAGATGGCCAGCATCGACCCGTCCGGCGAGAACGAGAGCGGGCTCTCCCCGACCTCGGCGTTCTCGGTGAGCCGGGTGATCCGGCCGGTCGCCGCCTCGAGCAGGTAGACGTCGGCGTAGATCCCGGTCTCGGTCACGTTCCGCTTGTAGCGGTCGTTGACCGTGCCCCGGAAACCCACCCACCGGCCGTCGTCCGACATCGTCACCCCGCCCACGCTGTAGGCGGCGCCCGACGTGAGCCGCGATGCCTTGAGGTCGGCCAGGTCGAGCGCCCAGAGGTGTTCGACCGGCTGCTCCTCGTTCCTGATATTGACCGTGAACTTCTTCTCGACCCGGGCCCGGTTGTCCTTGTCCACCGTGTCGGGGGCCGTGAAATAGACCCGGCGGGAGTCGGGTGACGGGGCCCACCAGCGCACCGGGGTGGCGTGCTTCGTCAGCTGCTGCGGTTTCGCGGTGTCGATCCCCGCCACCGGCAGGGCCCACAGCTGGCGCTCCTCCGCCTTCCCGGCGGCGTAGACCAGCCACTTGCCGTCCCGGGTGAACTGGCCGCCCGTCACGCCGTCCTTGGCGTCGGTCAGCTTCCGCGCCTCGCCGCCGTCCGGCCGCATCAGGTAGAGCTGGGTCGTCGCGGCCGGGCCGGTCCCCTCGCGATTCGAGCTGAACACGAACCAGCGGCCGTCCGGGCTCCAGCGTGGCGCGTTCTCGTCCTTGTCCTTCGTGAACGTCATCTGCCGGCTCGAGCCCACCCCGCCGTCCACCGACACCAGGTAGATGTCGGTGGTCCGCCGCGCTTCCTTCCAGTCGGGCGTCGAGAGGGTGTAGAGCACCTGCTTCCCGTCCGGGCTGATCGCCGCCCCGCCGGCGTTCCGGAGCTGCTGCACGTCCAGGAACGTCATCGGCCGCTGCTGGGCGGCGGCGACGCCAGTGAGGGCAAGAAGGACCGGCAGGGCCCCAAGCCACGACGGCCGCGTCGCGTCCGCTCCCGCTCTCTCCCGCTCTCTCCCGCTTTCTCCCGTCCTCCCTCTCCCGCCCGTTCCCGCACTCATTCCTTCTCCTCCTCCTTCTTGTGCTCCGCGGCCACCTTGGCCGCCACGTCCGGCGGGGCCTCGGCGTAGCCGTGGAACGCCTGCCGGTAGGTCCCCCGGCCGTGGGTCATCGAGTGCAGGGTGGTGCTGTACTTGTACAGCTCCGCCTCCGGCACCACCGCCCGCACCTTGGTGAGCCGGCCGTCCTGCTCGGTGCCCAGGATCTGGCCACGGCGGCCGCTCAGGTCGCCCATCACGTCGCCCAGGGTGTCGTCCGGCGTCCAGACCGTCACGTCCATCAGCGGCTCCAGCAGCACCGGCCGGCACTTCGGCGACACGTTCCGCCAGGCCAGGATCCCGGCCATCTTGAACGACATTTCGTTCGAGTCGACGTCGTGGTACGAGCCGTCGAAGCACTCGGCCGAGAAGTCCACGCAGGGGTAGCCCGCGATCACCCCGCGCGCCGCCGCCTCCTGGATCCCCCGGTCGACTGCCGGGATGTACTTGCCGGGGATCACCCCGCCCACGATCGAGTCGATGAACTCGTACCCCGAGCCGCGGGGCCGCGGCGCGATCCGGACCCAGCAGTCGCCGTACTGGCCCCGGCCGCCGGACTGCTTCTTGTGCTTCCCCTGCCCCTCGGCCTTCCCCTTCAGGGTCTCGCGATAGGCCACCTTCGGGCGGACCAGTTCGGCGTGCACCCCGAACTTCCGCTGCAGCCGGTCCAGCACCACCTCGAAGTGCTTCTCCCCCATCCCGTGGATCAGGGTCTGGCCCAGTTCCGAGCTGTATTCGAAATGGAAGGTCGGGTCTTCCTCGTGCAGCTTGTGGAGGCCCGACGCGAGCTTGTCCTCCTCGCCCCGCTGCTTCACCGCCACCGCCGAGTTGGCCACCGGCTCCGGGAACGGGATCGGCGCCAGCTCGATCGGGGACGACGCCAGCGAGAAGGTGTCGTTGGTGTGAGTGTCACGGAGCTTGGCCACCGTGCCGATGTCGCCCGCGCGCAGCTCCCCGACCTCGGTCCGCTCCTTCCCCTGCTGGACCGTCAGGTGGTTGAGCTTCTCGGTCACGCTGTGCTCGGCGTTCCAGACTTCCTGGCCGCTCTTCACCGTGCCCCGGTAGAGCCGGAAGAAGGTCACGTCGCCGACGTGCGGCTCCGACACCGTCTTGAACACCCGGGCCACCAGCGGGCCGTCGGCCGGCACCGGCGCCTCGGCGGGCGAGGGCAGCAGCTCCACCATGTCGGTGAGCAGCGCCCGCATGCCGTAGGTGAGGGTCGAGCTGCCGCACAGCATCGGGACGACCTCGCCCGCCAGCAGCCCCTTCTTGAGCACCGGCACGATCTCCGAGCGGGGAATCTCCTCGCCGGCGAGGTACCGCTCCAGGAGGGCGTCGTCGGTCGCGGCGATCGCCTCGACCAGCTGCTGGTCGTACTTGGCGTAGGTCTCCCGGTACTCGTCGGGCATCGGCCCTTCGTCGTACTCGCCGGCCTTGGTGCCCTTCTTGTAGTAGTGGGTCGTGCCGGTGAGGAGGTTGATGATGCCGTGGAAGTCGGGGCCGTTGCCCACCGGGATCTCCACCGGCACCACCTTGGGGGACAGGTGGGCCTTGACGTCGTCGAAGACCCGCTCGAAATCCGCCCGCTCCTTGTCCATCTGCGAGACGAAGATGATCCGCGGCAGGTGCAGGTGATCGCAGATCTCCCACACCTTCTCGGTGCCCACCTCCACCCCGCCCACCGCCGACACCACGATCACCGCCGCGTCGGCGGTGTGCAGCGCCGTGGTCGCCTCGCCCAGGAAGTCGAGGTACCCGGGCGCGTCGATGAGGTTGAGCTTGGTATCCATCCACTCGGCGTAGGCGAGGCCCAGGCCGATGGAGTGCTTGCGTTCGATTTCGTCGGGGGTGTAATCGGTGAGGGTCGTGCCCTCTTGGATCGTGCCGTGGCGCCGGCTGGAACCGGCCGAGAAGGCGAGGGCGTCGACCAGGGTGGTCTTGCCCGAGGAACTGTGGCCCACGAATGCCACGTTCCGGATCGCCTGTGTGTCATAGACCTTCATACCGGTCGCCCCCTTTGGGATGAGGATGCAGGGATTCTGCAGGCGATTCCGGGGGATGTCAAACGGAGTCGGAGCGAGTGTGAAGAGGGAATGAAGGCGGTGAACGGCAGGACGGCAGGACGGCAGAACGAAAAAGCGGCGGGGGACCCGCCCCTGCCGCCTTGCCGTCAGACCGCCATGTCGTCTTGCCGCCTAGCCGACCTGCCGCCCTGCCGCCTGCAACTCCCGCCACCCGATCAGCCGCTCCCGCTCCTCGTCCCAGAGCTTCAGCCGGAACGTCCGGAAGCTGTCGCGGAGGGTCAGCTTCGGCGCCACGCCGAAGGCCGGGTTCTCCTCGTGGCACTGCCGGAGGAGGTAGAACGGGATCCGGGGGCTCAGGTGGTGGATGTGGTGATACCCGATGCTCCCGGTGAACCAGTCGAGCACCCGGGGCAGCCGGAAGAACGAGCTCCCCGCCACTGCCGCCGTGGCGTAGTCCCACTGGGGCGGTTTGGCCCAGTAGGTGTCCTCGAACTGGTGCTGCACGTAGAAGAGCCAGATCCCCGCCGCCCCCGCGATGAACATCGCCGGGAGGTAGAGCCCGATCACCTTGACCGGCCCGATCAGCAGCGAAGTCAGGACGAACAGCAGCAGGATGGCCGCGTTGGTCAGGTGGACGCCGATGATCTCGCGCTTGCCGGCGGTGTCACGGGTGTGGAACCGGTGCTTGATCCCCATCAGCCACAGCGGGCCGAAGCCGAGCATCACCACCGGGTTCCGGTACATCCGGTACTTGAGGCGGCCCCACCAGTTGAGCGCCAGGTACTCCTTGACGGTCAGGGTGCTCACGTCGCCGTGGCCCCGCTCGTCGAGATGGCCGGAGTGGGCGTGGTGGATGGCGTGGTCCCGGCGCCACTGGACGTAGGGGGTCAGGGTCAGCACCCCCGTGATGAAGCCGACGATGTCGTTGGCCCGCCGGGACTTGAAGAACGCCCCGTGGCCGCAGTCGTGCATGATGATGAAGGTCCGGATCAGGAACCCGCCGGCGATCACCGCCAGCCCCAGGGTCAGCCAGTAGCTGACGTTCCAGGCGAAGTACATCGCCACGAAGGTCGCCACCAGCGGCACCAGGGTCGTCGAGAGCTGCCAGACGCTCTTCGAAACCGACGGGTTCTGGTACCGGGCGACCATGTCCTTCCAGCGGGAGAAATCGGGCGACAGATCGGAGATCTTCTTGGGTAGCGTCATAGTCTTCAAAGATAACGGGTCACCACAACTTTGTGGCCGATTTTGCGACACTATTCCCGCTTTCTACCGACCGCTCCCGCCCCTTACCGCTTCGCGTACACCGTCGTCTTCCCGGCCTTGTCGAACAGCAGGACCTCGTAGGGCTCCTTCTGGTCGCCCTGCTCCATCCCCGGCGACCCGACCGGCATCCCCGGCACCACGATCCCGGTCACCTTGGGCTTCTCGGCCAGCATCTTCTTCACCAGGTCGGCCGGGACGTGGCCCTCGACCACGTAGCCGTCCACGATCGCCGTGTGGCAGGTCCGGAGCCGCATCGGCACCCCGCTGGCCTGCTTCACCTCGGTGATGTCCTCCATGTCGACCGCGCGGACCTGGAACCCCGCCGCCTTCATGTGGTCGATCCACAGCTTGCAGCAGCCGCAGGTCGGGGTCTTGTACACCGTCATCACCCCGGCCGCCGCCTGCTGCTGCCCGGCCGGCTGCTGCGCCACCGCCACCACCACCGCCACGGCGGTCAGGCCTGCCAGGACAGCGGAACCAGTTCGAAACCGCATCGGAATCCTCCGGTTAGTCCGGCCGAAATCACACGCGGGGGGAGGCGGGGGTCAAGGGCGGGAGAAGGCGGGATGGAGCGGGAGAGAACGGGATAGAACGGGAGAAGGCGGGATAAGGCGGGATAAGGCGGGATAGGGCGGGAGCGGGGGGTCATCTCGCTCTCTCCCGCTTTCTCCCGCTCTCTCCCGCTCTCTCCCGCTATTTTCCCCCCATGCGAATCCCCACTCTTCTCTTCCTCGCTTCCCTCGCCGCCTGCGCCCCCGGCAACCACGATTCCCTGATCTACGGCACCTGGGAGGTGCGCGAAGTCACCGGCCGGGCGAGTGAAGTCTTCGCCCCCGGGCGGACCCTGCAGATCCTCGAGGGCCCCACGGCCGTGGTGTCCGGCGGTGGCCTGGCGACCGTCCGGAAATCGTTCCAGACGATCCGGAGCGAGACCGTCCACGGCACGGAGGGCCTGCTGATCCTGTTCAGCACCGACTCGTCCGGCTACATCGTCCACCTGCCCACCCGCACCGAGATGCTGCTCGAGGAGAACACCCTCGACGCCACGATCCTCAGGCTCCGCCGCGTTCGCTGACTCGAGTCATCCCATGATCGCCGATTGGAAGGACCGCGCCTCCTCCCCGGACGAGGCGCTTGCCCTGATCCGGAGTGGCATGAAGGTCTTCGTGCACGGCGCCTCGGCCACGCCGACGCCGCTGCTCACCGCCCTCTGCGCCCGCACCGACCTGGAGCGGGTCCTCGTCTACCACCTCCACCTGGCCGGCGAGGTCCCCTTCGCCCGGCCCGAGTTCGACGGCCGGATCCGCTCGGTGTCGCTCTTCACCGGCCCCAACCTGCGGACGGCGGTGGCGGAGGGACGGGCCGACTTCATGCCCATCTTCCTCTCCGACATCCCCGGGCTCTTCACCAGCCGGCAGGTGCCGCTCGACGCGGCGCTGCTGCAGCTCTCGCCCCCCGACGAGCACGGGCTCTGCACCCTGGGGCCGTCGGTCGACGCCGCCAGGGCCGCGGCCGACTCGGCCAGGATCATCGTCGCCGAGATCAACGAGCAGATGCCCCGGGTCCACGGCAACTCGGTCGTTCCCTTCCACCGGATCAGCGCCTACATCCACACCGACCGGCCGCTGGCCGAGCACCCGCTCCCGCCCGAGACCGAGGTCGAGGCGCGTATCGGGGACCTCGTGGCCGAGCTGGTGGAGGACGGGGCCACCCTGCAGATGGGCATCGGCGCCATTCCCGACGCCGTGCTGCTCCGCCTCCGGCACAAGCACGACCTCGGCATCCACACCGAGATGTTCAGCGACCGGATGGTCGACCTGTTCGAGAGCGGCGCGGTCACCAACCGCTTCAAGGAGGTCCACCCGGGCCGCTGCGTGGTGAGCTTCGTCGCCGGCACCCGGCGCCTCTTCGACTTCATCCACAACAACCAGCTGGTGGAGTTCCACGGCTGCGACCGCACCAACGACACCGCTCTGATCCGGAAGAACCCCAAGGTCACCGCCATCAACTCGGCCATCGAGATCGACCTCACCGGGCAGGTCTGCGCCGACTCGATCGGCCACCGGATCTTCTCCGGGATCGGCGGCCAGATGGACTTCGTCCGCGGCGCGGCCCTCTCGAAGGGGGGCAAGCCGATCATCGCCCTCCCCTCCACCGCGGCCGGCGGCACCCTCTCCCGGATCTCCGCCCAGCTGCAGCAGGGCGCCGGCGTGGTGACCACCCGCGGCCACGTCCACTGGGTGGTCACCGAGCACGGCGCCGTCAACCTCCACGGCAAGACCCTGCGGGAGCGGGGCGAGGCGCTGGTCTCGGTCGCCCATCCCGACTTCCGGAGAGAGCTGCGCCAGCACCTGCACGACGTCCGCCACTTCGCCATGAGCTGAAGGATTCCCATGCGCCCGGTCCTCGGAGCCCTCCTCGCCCTCGGAGCTCTTGCCGTCCTGCCGCCCTGCCGGCTGGCCGCCCCGCTCCACGCCCAGGTCTTCGACAACCTCAAGTTCCGCGGCCTCGGCCCGGCCACCATGTCGGGCCGGATCGACGACTTCGCCGTCCTCGAGCGAAACCCCGCCGTCTTCTACGTCGCCACCGCCACCGGCGGCCTCTGGAAGACCGAGAACATGGGGACCACCTTCACCCCGGTCTTCGACCGCGAGGGCTCCAGCTCGATCGGCGACGTCGCCATCGCCCCCGACGACGCCAACATGGTCTGGGTCGGCACCGGCGAGAACAACAACCGGCAGAGCTCTTCCTGGGGCGACGGCGTCTACAAGTCGACCGACGGCGGGAAGAGCTGGAAACACATGGGCCTCCGCGCCTCGAAGCAGATCAGCCGGATCCTGGTGGACCCGGTCGACCACGACGTCGTCTACGTGGCGGCCCTGGGCGACCTCTGGAAGGCCGGCGGCGAGCGCGGCATCTACAAGACCACCGATGGTGGCCTCACCTGGACCCTGGTCCTCGAGAAGGGGCCCGACACCGGCGGCATCGACCTGGTGATGGACCCCACCAACAACAAGGTCCTCTACGCCGCCCTCTACCAGCGGCGACGGGCCACCTGGGGCTTCAACGGCGGCGGGCCCGGCAGCGGGCTCTGGAAGAGCACCGACGCCGGCCGGACCTGGACCCAGCTCACCGCCGGCATCCCGGTCGGCCCGCTCGGCCGCATCGGCATCGACGTGTTCCGCGCCAACCCCGGCATCCTCTACGCCCGGATCGAGCACGAGAAGGAGAGCGGCGTCTACCGCTCCAACGACGCCGGCGCGACCTGGACCAAGACGTCCGCCGTGAACCCCCGGCCGATGTACTTCAGCCAGATCCGGGTCGACCCGAAGAACGAGAACCGGGTCTACGTCCTGGGCACCTCGCTCCACTGGTCCGACGACGGCGGCAAGACCTTCAAGGACGACGGGGCCAAGAACCTCCACGTCGACTTCCACGCCATGTGGATCAACCCCGCCAACCCCGATCACCTCTTGGTCGGCGACGACGGCGGCGTCGGGGTCTCCTTCGACCGGTCGAAGACCTGGATCTGGTACAACAACCTCCCCGTGGGCCAGTTCTACCATGCCAGCTACGACATGGGGACCCCGTACACCATCTGCGGCGGGCTCCAGGACAACGACACCTGGTGCGGCCCCAGCGCGGTGCGCTCGAAGAGCGGCCTCGCCAACGATGAGTGGTTCGTGGTCAACGGAGGCGACGGCTTCGTCGGGCTGATCGACCCGACCGACCCGCGGATCATCTACGCCGAGTCGCAGGACGGCTTCATCAACCGGGTCGACCGCACCACCAACGAGCGGCAGATGATCCGGCCCGAGGCCCCCGACAGCGCGAAGAACCACCGCTGGAACTGGGACACCCCGCTGCAGCTCTCCCCGCACGACCCGAAGACCGTCTACGCCGGCGCCCACCGGCTCTTCAAGTCGCCGGACCGGGGCTACACCTGGCAGGCGATCAGCCCCGACCTGACCCGCGGCTGGAGCCGCGACACCCTCGA
This sequence comes from Gemmatimonadales bacterium, assembly GCA_036390535.1. GTDB lineage: Bacteria > Gemmatimonadota > Gemmatimonadetes > Gemmatimonadales > GWC2-71-9 > SZUA-320. The sequence continues at coordinate 8,844 of DASWBQ010000254.1, forward strand.
GCTGATGGGGCTCAAGGGGAAGGACATCCGGGTCGCGAAGAACGACGGCGTGCAGGACTGGCCGGCCCTCTTCACCGTCCAGGAATCCCGCCTCGAGGCCGGCGTCATCTGGGCCGGGTCCGACGACGGCCTGGTGCACGTCACCCGCGATGGCGGCGGCGCCTGGGCCGACGTCACCAAGAGCATCGCCGGCGCGCCGAAGCTGGGGTACGTCTCGAAGGTGGAGCCGTCGAAATTCGCCCGCGGCACCGCCTACGTGACCTTCGACGCCCATCGCACCGGCGACTACGGCACCTACGTCTACGCCACCGCCGACTACGGCGCCTCCTGGAAGTCCCTGGTCGCCAACCTCCCCGCGGGCCAGGTGGCGCGCACCCTCACCGAAGACCAGAAGAACCCCGACGTGCTCTACCTCGGCACCGAGACCGGGCTCTGGGTGACGCTCGACCGCGGCAAGGCGTGGCAGCAGGTGCGCGGCAACCTCCCGACCGTGCCGGTCTACGAGATCACCCTGCATCCGCGCGAGAACGACATGATCCTCGCGACCCACGGACGCGGGCTCTGGATTCTCGACGACCTCACTCCCTTCCAGGAATACGGCAAGGCGGCGAGCGCCGACGTGGCGATGCTCACGCCCGACCCGGCGGTGCAGTGGAGCCTCGCCGACGACCGGATGCGCGAGTTCGAGGGCGACATGAAGTTCCTCGGCCCCAACCCGGAGCCCGGCGCCGGCTTCACCTACGTGCTGAAGACCAAGGCCGACAGCGCCCGGATGGTGATCAAGGACCAGGCCGGGAAGGTGGTGCGGGAACTCAAGGGCGACGCCTTCAAGGACAAGCTGGCCCCGGGACTGCACCAGGTGCGGTGGGACACCCGGATCGAGCCGCTGCCCCCGCCGCCCGGCGGCAGCACCGGCATGGACTGGTTCGGGCCGGGCCGGGTCGGCCCGATGGTGCTCCCCGGCACTTACACGGCCAGCCTGGTGGTGAACGGCAAGGAGGCCGCCTCCGCGCCGGTGACGGTGAAGGGTGACCCCGAGATCCAGATCGGCGAGGCCGACGCCCGGGCGCGGTTCGCGCTGCTCGAGGAGCTGCACGCCCTCGACCGGACCCTCTCCTCCGCGAGCGAGGCGGCCGGGTCGATGCACGGCGAGCTGCTCAAGATCAAGGACGCGCTCAAGGACAGCGCCGCGGTACCCGCGCCGGTCAAGGCCGCGCACGAGCAGGTGCTGAAGGCGATGGAGCCGATCCGCGCCGCCTTCAACCTTCGCACCCCCGGCGAACCGTTCGAGTTCGACATGGAGATCTTCCGGAAGGTCGCGACCTTCAAGATGATGATGGTGAAGGGCGGGATCATGGGCGCCACCATGCGGCCCACCGCGGCGCAGCTGATGCAGGCGGACGAGCTCAAGCGCCAGGTCCCCGCCTTGGTGGCGGAAGTCAACGCCGTGCTGCCGAAATACCAGGAGCTGCTCAAGCAGCTCGCGGCCGCGGGGCTCTATCCCAAGGTGCCGGCCGAGATCAAGTAGGGGCGGCCTGTTGGGGCGGCCTGTTGGGGCGGCCTGTTGGGGCGGCCTATTGGTGGCGGCTTGTTGGTGGCGGCTTGTAGGGGCGGCCTGCGGGTGGCGGCTTGTAGGGGCGGCCTATCAGGCCGCCCGTCCAAGTCGTGTGTTACTGCCCGTCCGCCCGTCCGCCCGTCTGCCCGTCCAAATAGTCCGGCACCCCGAACTTCCGCACGTGCTCGAAGATCAGCGCCGTGTGGATCTGCGCCACCTCCGGCCGGGTCGTGAAGGCGTCGAGCGAGAACTCCCGGAGGTGGTGCGAGTCGCGGCAGGCGACGTGCACCAGGAAGTCCTCCTCCCCCGTCACGTGGTAGATCTGCAGCACCTCGGGCAGCCCCGCGGCGTACCGCTGGAAGCCGTCCACCCACTCCCGGGTGTGCTGCCGGAGCCGCACCGCCACCAGCGCCTGCAGCCCCGCCCCCAGGGCCTCCGGCCGGAGGTCCGCATGCACCCCCCGGAGCACCCCCGACTGGCGGAGCGCCCGCACCCGCTCCAGGCAACTCGACGGGGAGAGTCCCACCTTGGCCGCGAGGTCCTGATTGGTGATCCGGGCATTCTCCGCCAGCAGGGCCAGGATCCGTCGATCGATTCGGTCTAGTGCGGTGTCATTGTCCATGAAGCGAATATAATTCGGTACCTATTGCCCATACAACAGAAAATCCCGAAAATGGTAGTGGTCGTGATATTGATATCAGATTTCGGTTCCCTGTTTCCTGAGAGCGCCCGATGAAGCAGGACACGCTCGCCGTCCACGCCGGCCGCGACGACCTCGCCGCCCTGGGCGTGCACGCCCCCCCGATCGATCTCTCGACCACCTACCCCTTCGCCGACCTCGACCAGGCCACCGCCAGTTACGACTCGATGGTGGCCGGCGGCGCCCCGGTGGGGAGTTTCATCTACGCCCGGCTCCACAACCCCACCGTCGCCCGGTTCGAGGAGGGCCTCGCCGCCCTCGAGCACACCGACGAGGCGGTCGCCTTCAGTTCCGGGATGGCCGCGATGACCGCGGTCCTGCTGGCCGTGAAGCAGAGCGGGGCTCACGTCGTGGCCATCCGCCCCCTCTATGGCGGCACCGATCACCTGCTCCAGAGCGGCCTGCTCGGCGGCAGCGTCACCTTCTGCCATCCCCACGAAGTAGCGGCCTCGATCCGGCCCGACACCGGGATCGTCCTGCTCGAGACTCCGGGCAACCCGACCCTCGATCTGGTGGACATCACCGACGTGGTTCGCCAGGCCGGCTCCGTCCCGGTGCTGGTGGACAACACCTTCGCGACCCCGATCCTCCAGAATCCCGCGAGGCTCGGCGCCACCTTCGTCCTCCACAGTGGGACCAAGTTCCTGGGCGGGCACGGCGACGTCCTGGCCGGCGTGGTCGCCACCACCAGCGCCTGGGCGATGAAGCTCCGGCAGGTGCGCGCCATCACGGGGGCAGTGCTGCATCCGTTGGCCGGCTACCTCCTTCACCGCGGGCTCCAGACCCTGCCGATCCGGGTCCGGGCCCAGCAGGCCAACGCCCAGTTTCTCGCCGAGCGGCTGCGACAGCATCCCGGCGTCCTCGAGGTCCACTATCCCGCGGTGCCCGGCGCCGACCCGCGCGGTCTCCTCGGAACCCAGCAGCTGGGCCCCGGCAGCCTGCTCTCCTTCCGCGTCGCCGGCGGCCACGAGGGCGCCCGCGGCGTCCTCCGCGCCGTCAGGACCATCACCTGCGCCGTCAGCCTCGGCGCGGTGGACACCCTGATCGAGCATCCCGCCGGCATCACCCACCGGATCCTCGATGAGCACGCCCGCGAGGACACCCACATCACCGAGGACCTGCTGCGCCTCTCGGTGGGCCTCGAGGACCCGGCGGACCTGTGGGCGGACCTGGAGCAGGCGCTGGACAGAGTCGGGGGGGCGGAGGGGCGGAGGGGCGGAGAGGCCCTGACGGAAGTGGCCATCTCCGCGTAGGTGCGATCGGCGCTGGCCGGCGGTGGTTAGGTTAAGGGAACCGGACAATGCGGAGGGAGCCCCTCCGCCTCTCCGCCTCTCCGCCATGGACAAGATCCCCACCCTCATCTTCACCGACCACGCCGAGCTGTCCCGCCGGGTGGCCGAACGCATCGCGGCCGTCATCCGCGAGCGCAACGCCGCCGGCGCCATGGCGGTCCTCGGCCTGGCCACCGGCTCCACGCCGGTCGGGGTCTACCGGGAGCTGATCCGCCTCCATCGCGAGGAGGGCCTCTCCTTCCGCCGGGTCGTCACCTTCAACCTCGACGAGTACTGGCCGATGGACCGGGGGAGCATCCACTCCTACCATCGGTTCATGGAGGAGCACCTCTTCTCGCAGGTGGACCTCGACCCCGCCCACGTCCACCTCCCGGACGGCGAGGCGCCGCGCGACCAGGTCGCCGCCGGCTGCGAGGCGTACGAGGCCGCGATCCGCGCGGCCGGCGGCATCGACTTCCAGCTCCTCGGCATCGGCAAGACCGGCCACATCGGCTTCAACGAGCCCGGCTCCGGCCTCCGGAGCCGCACCCGGCTCGTCACCCTCGACACCATCACCCGGCGCGACGCGGCGGCCGACTTCTTCGGCGAGGAGAACGTCCCCCACGAGGCGGTGACGATGGGCATCGCCACCATCCTCGAGGCCCGCGAGGTCGCCATCCTCGCCACCGGCGAGCACAAGGCCGACATCGTTCGCCGGGCGGTCGAGGGCGAGATCGACACCGAGGTGGCCGCGACCTTCCTGCAGCAGCACCCGAACACCACTTTCTACCTCGACGCCGCGGCCGCCGAGTCGCTCACCCGGGTCGCCACCCCCTGGCTGGTGGACGAGGTCGACTGGACCGACGAACTGGCGGTGCGGGCCGTCGCCTGGCTGTCGCAGACGGTCGGGCGCGGGGTGCTCAAGCTGACGATGAAGGATTACGCCGACCACAAGATGTCGGCGCTGGTGGCGAAGCGGGGCTCGCCCGGCGAGGTCAACGGCTTCGTCTTCAACGCCCTCGGCGCCCGGATCCGCGGCCGGAGCAAGCTGCCGCGCGGCCAGCGGGTCCTCTGCTTCTCGCCCCATCCCGACGACGACGTCATCTCGATGGGCGGGATCCTCCGGAAGCTGGTGCTCAACGGCAACGACATCACCGTCGCCTACATGACCAGCGGCAACATCGCGGTCTTCGACCACGACGTCCGCCGCTACCTCGATTGGCTCGCCCGGCTCGGCGCCGAGGGCCATGTGGCCAGTGATAGCGTGGCCGCGCTCCACCAGCGGGTCGGCACGTTTCTCGACCGGAAGCGGCCGGGCCAGGTCGACATCCCCGAGGTGCTGGACCTCAAGCGGATGATCCGCGAGGCCGAGGCGGTGAGCGGCATCGAGACCCTGGGGCTGCCGGCGGGCGCGGCCCGATTCCTCAACCTGCCGTTCTACCAGACGGGGAAGGTGCGGAAGGACCCGGTCGGCCCCGCCGACGTGGTGGTGGTGCGGGCGCTGCTGGAGGAGGTGCGGCCCGACCTGGTCTTCGTGGCCGGCGACCTGTCCGACCCGCA
>DASWBQ010000255.1:0-1995 GCA_036390535.1 Gemmatimonadales bacterium
GACCGACCAAGGGGTGCCCGAGACCGCCATACCGGCAGGCATCCGGACCGCCTGGGCAGCGGAGGGTTGGGCCGAGGTGCGAGGTGAGCGCCTGATACTCCTGCCGGAGGGCTGGCTCCGGCTCGACGCCCTCGTGGCCCAGGCGTCTCGGGCATGAGCCGCGGGCGCCCCACCGCTTCGCCGTCCCCCCGTCCTCCGCTACATTTCAGCCATGGCTTCTGAAGGCTTGACCGAACGGGAAACGAGGGTGCTCGAGGCGGTGATCCAGATGTACGTGGAGACCGCCGAGCCGGCTGGCAGCCAGAACGTGGCGCAGCGGTTCCCGCTCGGCGTTTCCTCCGCCACCATCCGGAACACGATGGGCGACCTGGAGGAGAAGGGCTACCTGTACCATCCGCATACCTCCGCCGGCCGGATTCCCACCGACCGCGCCTACCGCTGGTACGTGGACAACCACATGCGGCTGTCGGTGCCCGCGCTCGAGCACCAGCGGGTGCTGGAGGCGGAGCTGGCGCCGTCCCGCGCGGCCATCGAGGAGATCATCCGTTCGGCGGCCCAGGTGCTCGGCCTGCTCACGCAGGAACTCGGAGTGGCGATCGCCCCGGTGCTCGACGCGGTCGTGCTCGAGCGGCTCGAGCTGGTGCCGGTGTCGTCGGAGCGACTCCTGCTGGTCTTCCGCCTTCGCAGCGGCGCGGTGCGGACGATCTTCGTGCAGGTCGCCGGGAGCATCGACCCAGACGTGGTCCAGCGGGTGTCGCAGACGCTGAACGAGCGGCTGGCGGGGCTCACCCTGCTGCAGATCCGCTCCACGGTCGTCGAGCGGCTGCGGGACGCCGATCGCAGCCCCAAGGAGCGGCAGCTGCTCAACATCTTCATCGAGGAGGGGGAGGAGATCTTCGGCCTTCCGGCCGGCCCCGACTCGGTGGTCCTGGGGAGCACCCAGGCGATCGCCGACCAGCCCGAGTTCGCCACCGGCGGCCGCATCCGTGACCTGTTGGACCTCACCGACCGGCGCGACCTGCTGGGGCAGGCGCTCTCCGCGCGCCGCGACCGAGGCCTCACGATCACCATTGGCGGCGAGAACACCGATCCCCGCCTGACCGGGTTCACCGTGGTGACGTCGTGCTACCGCACCGGCGACCTGAGCGGGGTCATCGGCGTCATCGGCCCGACCCGCATGCCCTACGACAAGATCATCGGCCTCGTGGATCACACCAGCCGCATGATGGAAGGACTGATGGAGTGAGCGAGTACTACCAGCTGCTTGGCGTCGGGCGGGACGCCGGCGAGGCCGAGATCAAGAAAGCGTACCGGAAGCTCGCGATGGAGCTCCACCCCGACCGGAACGGGTCTCCGGACGCGGAGGAGAAATTCAAGGAGCTGACCGAGGCCTACGAGGTTCTCAAGGACCCCGACAAGCGGGCGCGCTACGATCGCTACGGCAAGGCGGGGCTCGGCGGGGCCTCCGGGGCGGGGTACGCCGGGTTCCACCACGTGGACCTGGCCGAAGCGCTCAACATCTTCATGCGCGACTTCGGCGGGTTCGAGTCCATGTTCGGCGGGGCCGGACGCGCCGAGGCGCGGCGAGGCCAGGACATCCGGGTGACGGTGTCGGTCAGCCTGACTGAAGTGGCCACCGGCGCCAAGCGCACCATCAAGCTCAAGACGCTGGACCGCTGCCCCGAATGCGAGGGGTCCGGCTCGCGGTCCGGCACCCGGCCCGTCGCCTGCAGCACCTGCGGCGGCGCCGGCGAGGTGCGCCGGGCGGCCCGGAGCATGTTCGGCCAGTTCGTTCAGGTGACCGCCTGTCCGACCTGCAAGGGGGACGGCACCGTGATCGCCTCGCCCTGCGGCGCCTGCGGCGGCGAGGGCCGGGTGCGGGCCGACAAGACGGTGCAGGTCGAGATTCCCGCCGGCATCTCGGAATCCAACTACCTCACGCTTCGCGGACAGGGGGCCATCGGGGCGCGCAACGCGCCGCCGGGCGACCTTCTC
>DASWBQ010000256.1:0-15041 GCA_036390535.1 Gemmatimonadales bacterium
CACGGCGGGCGCCAGCTGGACGGCGCGGCCGCGCCGATCGACTGCCTGGCGGCGATGCGGGACGCGGTGGGTGACAAGCTGGAGCTGATCGTGGACGGGGGAATTCGCCGCGGCACCCATGTGCTCAAGGCGCTGGCCCTCGGTGCCAACGCCTGCTCGATCGGGCGCGGCTATCTCTACGGCCTCGCGGCGGGGGGACAGGCGGGCGTAGAGCGGGCGCTCGGGCTGCTCCGCGCCGAGGTGGAGCGGGACCTGGCGCTGCTGGGGTGCCAGCGGCTGAGCGAGCTGCGGCCGGAGCACGTGAGCCGCGTGGACGGCAGGTCGGCAGGACGGCAGGGCGGCAGCACCGGCGACTAGAAGGCGCCGCCGCCGTGCCGGCTACACCTCGACCACCGGCTTTCCGAGCACCGCCATCCTCGGCCGGAGGCCCAGGCCGGGCGCCGTCGACGCCGCCATCCGTCCGTTGACGCGCTGGGGAGCGCCGTCGGCCGTGCTGACGGTGACGTAGCTGTTGAAGTCGGTGGTGGTGAAGAGGTACTCCGGCGGGGTGCTCTGGGCGAGGTGGGCGATGGCGGCGGTGGCGATGTCGCCGCCCCAGCTGTCCTCGAGGGTCATCCCGATGCCCATGCTGACGCAGAGGTCGCGCGCCTGGCGGGTCTTCGTCAGGCCGCCGAGCTTGCTGATCTTCAGGTTGACGACGTCCATAGCCAGGTCGGCGCGGGCCCGGAGCAGCACGGTCAGGTCGTCGATTGACTCGTCCAGCACGAACGGGTGCGGACACTGCCGTCGGACGGCGAGGCACTCCTCGTAAGTGAGGCACGGCTGCTCGATGTAGACGTCGACGTCGCGCACCGCCTTGGCCACCCGCACGGCCTCGTGCTGCACCCAACCGGTGTTGGCATCGGCGATCAGCCGGTCGCCGGGTTGCAGCACCTCGGCGGCGGCGCGAATCCGGGCGATGTCGACGTCGGGGTCTCCGCCCACCTTGAGCTGGAAGCGGCGATAGCCTTCGGCGCGGTATCCCGCGACCCGCGCCGCCATCCGGTCGGGAGCCTCCTGGGAAATCGCCCGGTAGAGCGGGACGTCCTCGCCGTATCGGCCCCCGAGCAACTCGCACACGGGGAGGCCGGCCGCCTGGCCGAGGATGTCCCAGCAGGCGATGTCGATGCCGCTCTTGGCGTAGGGGTGACCCTTGAGGGCGGCGTCCATCGTCCGGTTGAGCCGGACGAGCTGGCGCGGGTCTTCCCCGATCAGGTGCGGCCCCAGTTCGCGCAACCCGGCGCGCACACCCTCGGCGTACGATGGCAGGTAGAACGGTCCCAGCGGGCAGACCTCGCCGTAACCGGTGATGCCCGCGTCCGTCTCGACCGCCACGATGGTGCTGTCGAAGACGGTGACGGACTTTCCCCCGCTCCACTTGTACGTGGTCTCATGGAGGGGGAGGTCAACCTGGTACGCGAGAATCCTGGTGATCTTCATGTCGGGGGAGATGGCGAGCATGGCCACAGCTTAGCGCCCCCGCTCGTCTCCCGCCAGCACGCGCCGGTCGGCTCAGACCACCTGCATCAGTTCGCGCGACCCGGTGAGCCAGAGGTCGGTGTAGCCCTTCATCATCGCCTTGATGGTGTCGTCGGTGGCATACATCCGCTGGTACTTCTCCACGCCCGCCAGGTTCTCGACCTCGTATTCCATCACGACCTGATTGAAGTCGCCGGTCATGTCGGTGAGGACGCGCCCGTTCGGGAGCTTGCCGGCGGCGACGAGCTGCTTCATGAGGGTGGCGAGCTTGCCGGCGTTGCCGGGCTTCGCGATGAAGCGATTGCGGACGATGATCATGGCTGGCCTCCAGACCGAGGGAAACGGTCCCGCATCGGGGATCGGCATCGAACCCCAGACTTACACTTTGGAGGCCCGTTCTGCAACATGCCAGCGGAAGGGTTGAGTCACTCGTAGCTCAGCGCCGCCGCCGTCGTGATCCGGGTGGCCCGGATTCCGGGCCCGGCGCAGGCGACCAGCGATACCACAACCACGACGACCAGCCAGAGCCCGACGCCCGACGGTTCCGGGACGAGCGACTCGATCCTGACCGGCAGCATGATCCGCCCGAACGCCTTCCCCAGCACCACGCTCATCGGGATCGACATCGGAATCGCCAGGGCCCAGCTGGCCAGGGCGATGACGAGCCCCTCGATCTGCACCATGGCGAGAATGGCACGATGCCGGGCCCCGATGGCGCGGAGCACGCCGATCTCCCGGGTTCGCTCCAGGACCGACAAGCTCATGGTCGAAGCCAATCCCAGCCCGCCGACCACGATCATGGCCTGCGACATGAGCAGCAGGAACCCGGCGACCATCAGCAGGTGGTCCTCCATGACCCGTCGGCTTTCTGCCATCAACTGCGCCGACGCGACGTCGAATCCCGCCCCGGCCAGCTCTTCACGCACCCGGCGGATCAGTTGGCTCTCCGCGTCCTCCCCGGACCGCGCCGCCGTGACGACCAGTTGGCCGGCTCGCAGGTCGGCAACCGCCTGCCCGAGGGCCTCTCGGGTCGCAAAGGCAGATGCCGACGGCATGGAAGCCACCACCCCGACGACGGTCCATTGGGTGGGCCGGCCGCCGAGCATGAGGGTCACCGTCCCGCCGAGCCTGAGGCCGGGTTCGTCCTGAAGCAGGCGGCGGTTGACGACCAGTTCGTTGGCCCCACCGGCCCCGAGCCACCGACCGCTGTCGAGCGGGAAAGCGACCATCTTCGAGCCTGAGGGGATGCCGCCCACCGGAAAGGCGTTGCCCAACACTCCGTCGGACCGGAGCACCGCGGCGCGCTTCCCGACCCACGCTTCGGCGCCCTCCACGCCTTCGACGGCCAGGGCCGCGGCCTCGAGACTGTCGGCGGCGTGTGGAGCGGCCAGCTGGATCGACATGTCGTAGCGGAGCAGGTCGTCGAAGAGATAGCCGACGGAGTTCCGGATCGAGGCCCGGAGGTTGAGGGCGCCGAGATAGACGGCCCCTCCCAGCGCCAGCGTCACGAGGGTCAGCGCCATGCGCTGGCGGCGCCGGAACGCATTCCGGAGGGAGAGCAACAACGGGCGACTGGGCCCGCCCACCCGCGAGAGAATGCGGCCGGGGGCGCCGCCCTGGCCGGTGATTCCGAAGTCGCGGAGTGCCTCGCTGACGGGGACCCGGCAGCCCCGGATCACCGGGACCGCCGCCGCCGCCACAGGGAGGAGCGTGCCCACCGCGAGCTGGACCGCGAGGGACCAGAGCGGAATCCGGAAGCCGGTGGTATCGAAGTTGAGGAGGCTGGCGCTGAAGTCGGCGTACCAGTGGCCGAGCCGAGCCGCGACGGGCAAGGCAATCAGGCAGGCGACGAGGCCGAGTACGAAGGCCAGCACCAGGTACATCCCAGCCAGCTGGCCGGGACGCGCGCCGAGGGTCTTCATCACCCCGATCTCGCGCACCTGCCCGGTGAGCATCGCCGCCATGAGGTTGATGACCAGGAATCCGCTCAGCAGCAGCGCCAGCACGCCGAACGCGCCCTGGGTATACAGAAGGGAGTTGATCTGGGCCGCGTGGACGTGCTCCCCGGGCTCCGGCACGTCCACGTCGCTCACGGTGCGGCCGGTGGATTCGACCAGCACCTTGACCCGGTAGGCCGTCGTCCGGACCGATTCACGGTCCTGCGACCGGTCGGCGACGGTGATCAGCAGCTGATTGAGCGTGGCGGGGAGCCCAAGCCGCGCCAGCGTGGCGGGGGAGATGAAGCCGTAGACCACGTGCTCCATCCAGCCAGGCGCCAGGCCAGCATCCCGCGCCACCCCGCTCACCCGGAGCGGTGTCTCGGGGCCATCTCCCACCCGGACGGGCACCGCGTCACCGAGGCCGGCCCCTGAGAACTCCAGGGAGGACCGCTCGATCGTCAGCATGCCCTCGGCCGGTGGCCACTGCCCCGACTCCGCCGCGATGCGGCCGATCCGGGCAGCCGAGAAATCATCCGCGGCGAAGAGGATGGCGGTGCGCCAGGAACCTTGCGTCATGGCGGCGCCGACCACCGTCCGCCGCGCTTCCGCCGCTTCGATCCCGGGCATGGCCCGCACCTGCTCCAGCAAAGCGGTGTCGATCGAGTCGGTCCGGAGCGTGGCGGAGGCGGGGTTGGTGGCGAGGTACCCCTCGCTGGTCACCCGGCGAAGCAGGGACCACGTGTTGAGCACCGCTCCAGCGCCGACAATGCCGATGGCAATGGCCAGCACCACCAGGAGGGTGCGCGCCTTATGATGCCAGACGTCGCGCAGGACCTTCCGCCAGCGGGGGCTAGGCATGCGGTCCCTCGGCCCCGGCGGCGACCCGGCCGTCCACCAGAGCGATGGTCTGCGAGGCGAGCTGGATCGCGCTCGGCTCGTGCGTCACCATCACCACGGTCTGTCCGGCCCTGGAGAGCTCCGCGAAGAGCTCGAGAATCGCGGCGGCGGTGCGCGAATCGAGGTTGCCGGTGGGCTCATCGGCCAGGAGTACCGCCGGCTCATTGGCCAAGGCCCGGGCGATCGCCACCCGCTGCTGCTGTCCGCCGGACAGCGTGGTCGGGAACTTGTCGGCTTGGTCGGCCACGCCGAGCCGGTCCAGGAGCACCTGGGCGCGGGCGCGACGCTCCGCCACCGGCCAGGTGCGGCAGAAGTCCATCGGGAGCATCACGTTCTCGGCCGCGGTCAGGGTCGGCAGCAGCTGGAAGAACTGGAACACGACCCCGACAGCCCTCCCCCGCCAGGCGGTGATCTCGCGCTCGGTGAGGGCATGCACCGCCGTGTCACCCACCTGCACCGCTCCACGGGTCGGGCGGTCGATGCCCGACAGGATTCCCAGCAGGGTCGACTTGCCGCTGCCGGATGGCCCCACCACGGCGGCGAACGCGCCGGGGCGGATGGTGAGCGATACGTCGGCCAGGGCGGTGAATCCGCCGCCAGCGCCAGGGAAGGTACGGGTCACACCGGAGAGGGCGATGAGTGCGGGAGTCGGGGTCATGGCTCCAACGTGGCCTGCGAAGCCGGGGCGCGCCACGGGTCCGGACGCCGTTCGGCGACGGGGGATGTCGGTTGGGCGAACCGGGGCTGGTGACAGGCGTCGGCACCGTGCACCCTGTAGCGGTGGACATGGGCTGTCAGTGCTTCATTCTCCGTCATCGGGAGGTGCCATGCGGGTTGCGGCGATTGGTTTCCAGGCGGTGCTCCTGGTGGTTGCATCGAGGGCGGTGGCCCAGCATGGCGGTGGTCCCATCGGCCCGGCGGCGGTCGCCCCAGCCGAGGCTCGGCAGCACGATTTCCTGGTGGGGCAGTGGGACCTGACCGTGAAAGTGCCAGCGACGAGCCTCGCGACCCGAATCCACGGGATGCCCAAGCTGGTCGGCACGTGGAAGGCCTGGCGGGCCTTCGATGGGTACGGGATCCAGGACGAACTGCGGATCACTGACGCGTCGGGCAACCCGATGAACCTGACGCACAGCCTCCGCTACTACGACCGCACCGCGCGGCAATGGACCATCACGGCGCTCGACGCCTACCGCGGAAAGGTGGTGACGTCGACCGCGACCTGGGCGGACGGCGCGATGAGCCAGGAGGCGAAGGGGGTGGACCAGGAGGGAAAGGCGTTCCTGTCCCGGGCCCGATTCACCGACATCACCCCGTCGTCATTCACGTTTCGGCAGGACCGGTCCTACGACGAGGGGAAGAGCTGGAAGGAAGGCACCCTGGTGATCGAGGCGAAGCGGGTCGCGGCCACGGCGCCGCGCTGACCAGGTGGGTCTTGCCGCCGGGGGGTGGGGGGGACAACGTACCCCGATGTCGCGCGCCGGGGTGTGGGTCCAGCTGATTGTCGCCTGGCTGCCGGTCTGGGTGCTGTACAGCACGATGATCGTGGCGGCCCATGAGGGGACCTCGTTCTTCAACGCCGCGATGATCGGCCTGCGTGCCATCGCCTGCGCCGCGGTGCTGGGCCTCGGAGTCTATCGCTTCACGGAGCGGTTCCCCTGGCCGCACCCGATCCGATGGCGTTTTGTGGCGGCCCACCTGGTGGCCGCACCGCTCTACGCGATCACCTGGGTGGTACTCACCAACCTCGTGGAAGTGGTGCTGCACGTCAGGCCGCACGACCCCGGGGTGGTGATGATCCGGCTGCCGCTCGCCCGGTACCTGGTGATGGGCTTCTGGCTCTATCTGACGGTGACCGGCGTCGCCTACACCCTCCGGGCGGCCGAACGGGCCGCCCGCGCCGAAGCGGCCGCGGTCCGGGCGCAGCTGGCGGCGCTCCGAGGCCAGCTCAATCCGCACTTCCTGTTCAACGCGCTCCATTCCGTGGTACAGCTCATTCCCACGGAGCCGTCGCTGGCAGCCAGGGCCGCGGAACAGGTCGCGGGTCTGCTGCGCACCACGCTGGAGGAAGAGCGGGATCTGGTGTCGCTGGGCGAAGAGTGGGACTTCGTAGAACGATACCTCGCGGTCGAGCGGATCCGGTTCGGTGACCGGCTGCGGGTCCGGGCCGCAATCAGCGGCCCCGCCCGGGAGGCCAGCCTCCCCTCGTTTGCGCTGCAGACCCTGGTGGAGAACGCCGTGCGGCACGGCGTGGAGCCGAAGGTGGGGGATACACTGATCACGGTGGATGCGACCCTGCGAGACGGCCGGCTGACGGTCGAGGTCAGGGACGATGGCGCCGGGATGGACGGAGGACATGGCCCGGGGAGCGGCACCGGCCTGGCCCGGCTCCGGGAGCGGCTGGCGGGGATCTACGGAGCGGAGGGGCAACTCGATGCCCGGCCCGATCCGGTGGCGGGATTCCGAGCCACGCTCGTCGTGCCCCAGGACCTCCAGCCGGCATGAAAGTGTCCACCGTAGTGGCCGACGACGAAGCCGTGGCCCGGGCCGGCCTGCGGCGGATGCTGGACGCCTTCGATTGGGTCACCTGCGTGGGTGAGGCGGCCAACGGGCCTGCGGCGGTGGAGGCAATCAACCTCCTCATGCCGGAGCTGGTCTTCCTCGACATCCAAATGCCGGGGCTGTCCGGCACCGAGGTGTTCCGGCGGATCACCCACCGGCCACTGGTGGTTTTCACGACGGCCTACGCCCAGCACGCGGTGACCGCCTTCGAGCTCGGGGCACTGGACTATCTCCTCAAGCCATTCGGTCCGGAACGGCTTGACGCCGCGCTGGTGCGGGTCCGTGCGGCGCTGGGCGAACCCGCCGAGGTGCCGGCCCTCGCCCGCCTGGCGGAGGTGCAGGCCCAGGGGCCGATCCGCCGGCTGTTCGTGCGGTCGAAGGGATCCGTGATTCCCGTGCCGGTGGATACCGTGAGCTGGTTCGAGGCTCGGGGGGACTACATCGCGGTTCACACGGGGGGCGCCAGGCACCTCGTGCATCTCTCCCTGAATCGGCTGGAAGAGCGGCTCGATCCGGCCCGCTTCGTCCGGATCCACCGCACTCACATCGTCAATCTCGATGCGGTGCAGCGCTTCCACCGCGACGAACAGGGACGGCTGACGGCGGAGTTGGCGGATGGCACCCGGTTGGCGGTGAGTCGGGCCAAGGCGGCCGAGGTGCGGGCGCTGGGCCGATAAGGACAGGGACTCGGCCCATCGGTCCCGCCGCCGCGAGCCACTGGTCACTCCGGCGCCATGCTCCCATTCTTCCTCTACAACACCAACCCGATCGGTCGCCATGCGGACCATCCTCGTCGCAGCCGCCCTCGCGGCAGCGGCCCCTGCCGCCCCCGCGCAGGAAGCTCCCGCCGTCTACCGCGCCCTCTTCATCCAGGCCGCCCCCGGCCGGCTCACCGAACTGGTGGAGTTGTTCCGCTCGCTCCTCCCGGTCTACCAGAAGGCGGGCATGCCGGCGCCGCTGCTCGGCCGCCACACCCAGGGCGACAGGTGGGACCTGCTGCTGGTGGAGCCGGTGGGAAGCCTCTCGGCGTGGTATGCGCCCGAGAGCGGACGCCGGTGGGACGCCGCCGCCGGCCCCGGCCAGACGCTTGCCGAGCTGCGCCGCCGGCTCGATCCGCTGGTCGCCTGGCGCGAGGAGCTGTTCGTCGCCGGCCCGCCGGTCGAGGAATTCCAGCGCCGGAACGCCGGCGCCGGGTTCTACCACCTCGAGATCTTCCAGGCGCTGGCCGGCAAGCGCGACTCGCTCTACCGGGAGCGGCTGATGGAGGACGACTTCTCGCGGCGGATCGGCCGCCCCGACAACCTCGTCTTCACCCGGATCGGGGGCGCCGCCTGGGACGCGTTCACGATCGGTTACTTCCGGGACCTGCAGCACTACGCCGAGCCGTCAGGCCGGAGCGCCGCGGAGGAAGACGCGGCAGCGGTGGCGGCAGGGTTCGCCTCGCGCGGGGACATTGGCGCGTACCTCCGGCGGTTCATCGCGCTGCATCACGACACGCTGCTGGTGCCGGTGAGGTAGGGCGGAGAGGCGGAGGGGCGGAGAGGACGATACCAAGGAGCCTTGATGTTTCACGCGATGGCAGTTCTAGCCGCCCTGCTGGGCGCACCTCAGCTGCAGGCCCCCACGGAAATCCTCTGGGACACCTGGGGTGTTCCCCACATCTACGCGCCCACGGCGCGCGAGGCGTTCCGCGCCTTCGGCTATGCCCAGATGCGGAGCCACGGCAACCTGCTGCTCAAGCTGTACGGGCAGGCCCGGGGTCGGGCGGCGGAGTACTGGGGACCGGCCAACCTCGCCGAGGACCGGTACGTCCACACCGTGGGGATCCCGGGGCGGGCGAAGGCCTGGTACGCGCAGCAGGACCCGGCCTTCCGCGGCCTGCTCGACGCCTTCGCCGCCGGCATCAACCAGTTCGCGCGCGAGCACCCCGAGGCGATCACCGACAGCGCGGAGCGGGTGCTGCCGGTGAGCGGGGTGGACGTGCTGGCCCACACCCAGCGCGTGGTCCACTTCGTCTTCGTGGCCGGGGGCCAGCGTGCCCGGGCCGGGGCATCGGCCAGCGAGGTCGGCTCCAACATGTGGGCCATCGCGCCAAAGCGCTCGGCCAGCGGCCACGCGATGCTGCTGGCCAACCCGCACCTGCCCTGGAACGACTTCTTCCTGTTCTACGAGGCGCAGGTGGTGATTCCGGGGGTCAACCTCTCCGGCGCCACCCTGCTCGGGTTCCCAACGCCCGCCATCGCGGTGAACGACTGGCTGGGCTGGTCGCACACGGTCAACACCTACGACGGCGCCGACCTCTACCGCCTGACGCTCCGGCCGGGCGGCTATGCCTGGAACGGCGCCACTCGCCCGTTCGAAACCAGCCGCGAGGTCCTCGCGGCCCGCCAGGCGGACGGGTCGCTCCGGCCGGACACCCTGATGATCCGTCGGTCCGTGCACGGGCCCGTGATCCGGGACACCGTCGGCACGGCGCTGGCGCTCCGGGTCGCGGGCCTGGACCGGCCTCACATGCTGGCCGAGTGGTGGGCCATGGGACAGGCCCGGTCGCTGGCCGAGTTCGAGGCGGCGCTTCGCCGGCTGCAGATCCCGATGTTCAACGTGATCTACGCCGACAAGGCGGGGCACATCTTCTACCTGTTCAATGCCGCGGTGCCGGAGCGGCCGCGCGGCGACGTGGCCTACTGGGACGGCGTGGTGCCGGGCGATTCCTCTGCGACGCTGTGGACCAGGCTCCTCCCGTATGAGCGGCTGCCCCGCCTCCTCGATCCGCCCAACGGCTGGCTGCAGAACGCCAACGACCCGCCGTGGACGGTGACGGTGCCGGCGCGGGTCCAGCGGGAGAACTACCCGGCCTACCTGGCGCCGAGCTTCATGCACTTCCGGGCCCAGCGCTCGGCGCAGATGCTGCTTGCCGACTCGAGCATCAGCTTCGAGGAATTGGTCGCCTACAAGCACGACACCCGGATGGCGCTGGCCGACCGAGTGCTGGACGAGCTGATCGCGGCGGCGAGGGCCAGCGGCCGGGCCGCCGCGATCGGGGCGGCGGAGGTCCTGGCCCGCTGGGACCGCCAGGCGAACGCCGACAGCCGCGGAGCGCTGCTGTTCACCGCCTGGGCGTTGCGGGCGGTTTCCGGCTTCCCGCCCGGCGCGTCGCCGCTGTTTGCCGCGCCGTGGCGCCCGGACTCGGCGGTCACCACCCCCCATGGGCTGGCCGACCCGGCCAAAGCGGTGCGCCTGCTCGAGGAGGCGGCGGCCTTCGTGGAGAAGAACCTGGGCCGCGTGGACGGTGCCTACGGCGAGGCCGCACGCCTCCGGGTGGGGAACCACGACTTGCCCGGGAACGGGGCGAATGGGGACCCGATGGGCGTCTTCCGGGTCCAGTTCTTCGCGCCGGCGCCGGACGGGATGTGGGTCTCGCAGGGCGGAGACTCCTATTACGCCGCGATCGAGTTCGGGCCCACGATCCGGGCCAAGGTGCTGTTGGCGTACGGGAACGCCAGCCAGCCGGGGTCACCGCACCTGGGGGACCAGCTGGCGCTGTTCGCCCGGAAGGAGATGCGGGACATGTGGCGGACCCGGGCGGAGGTGGAGGCGAACCTGGAGTTAAGGGAGACGGTCAGCCCAAAGTGAGAGGTGAGAAGTCAGGTGGTGAGAAGGGGAGAGGGGTCGTTCCTTCTCCCCTTCTGCATTCGTGCCATCATTGCGACAGCATCCACACAGCATAACAGCACTACTGGTTATTGCGTGGTCGAGTAATACTGAGTAATATCCAGTATGAGCACCAAGAAACGTCTCGCCAGAATTTCCTGTACGGTCCCTGAAGACGTTGTCGCTGCAGCGGATAGAATCGCCGAGGCCGAGCAGCGCTCGCGCAGCTGGGTGATAGCCGAGGCCGTGCGACGATATGCGGAAGGGCCAAGGCGGGCCCCGGCCATGGTGCGGGAGGTGGCAACGCATCCGCATGCGGGTTCTGCCGTCGAACCCGTCGGCCTCGACCCGATGCGCCTGCTGCAGCTGCAGGCCGACATGCGGCTCACCCCGGAGGAGCGGGTCAAGGCCGCGGAGGAGACCGCCGCGCTTGGGTATCTGCTTGACCCGCCCACCGGGAACCGTTTGGTGCAGTTCGACCGATACGAGGACTACCTCACCTGGAAGCGCCGGCAGGAGATCCGGGGATGAGCGGGTTCACCACGGCGCTGGCCGAGGTCTGCGACAAGCTCAATCGCGAAGGGGCCAACTACCTCCTGGTCGGGGCCCGCGCGCTGCAGCTCTGGGGGAGCACGCGGGCCACCCGGGACATCAGCATCCTGATCGAGCCCACCGTGGAGAACGCCGCCCGGGTCCTGCGGGCGCTGGAGCAGGTCGGCTTCGGGTTCGCCCGTGAGTGGCTGGCGGAGGAGGTCGCCGCCAAGAAAGTGACGATCATTGGCGACATGCCGCAGGTGGACATCTTCACCGTCGCGTGGAGCGTCCATTACCGGAACGCAGCGCCACGGGCGGTCAGGTTCACGGTAGAGGGCGTGACGATCCCCACGGTCTGCATCGACGACCTGATCGCCTCCAAACGCACCAATCGGCTTCAGGACGCGGCAGACATCCAGGTACTGGAGGAGATCAAGCGAATTCGCGAGGAGGAGGAGCGGCTTGGCACAGATGGGGTCTAGATACCTGACCGCAAACCACTGCCCGGATCAGCGGGCGTACCAACCATGCTGGCGGAACCGGGTGTGGAGCAGCCCGGCGATCTTCTGCTCGCCGCTCGGCGACGGATGCACGCCGTCGGCCACATAGTCGCCGCGCTGATAGCAGACGCCGCCCTGGTTGGTGACACCGGTGGCGCAATCCGGCGCCCAGAGATACGCCCCCCATCCATGCCAGACCCCCTCGACCCGCGGATGGTCGGTCAGCCAGCCGTTCAGGGCATGGCCCTCCTCATAGCTGAGTGGCTCGCCGCGGGCGGGAGACCCCGCATACCCGCCATAGCTCCGTGACGAGGTGTACACCGCCTGCACCGCCGGGAACTTCAGCCGTACCCGGGCGGCGAAGGTGGTGAGGTTGGCGCGGAACGCCTCGAAGTCGCTGCCGGGACTCGGATAGGTCGGCAGCGGCGCCCCGCCAGGTCCGGTCGTGAACTGATTGGCGGCCTTGTGCCAGAGCACCCGCACCTGGTCCGGGCGCACGCCGGCAGCAGGGAGCTTGCGGGAGATGCAGTCGTCCCAGAGCACGCTGTCAAAGGCGGGGTCGTTCCAGCGCTCGATCGCGTGACCGCCGACGGCGCAGTTCACCACCCGCACTGCCGGGCTGACCTGCGAGGCCCAGCCGGTGCGCACCTGCTGCTGGAAGGCGGCGCACTCCTGGTTGCCGTTGCTCATCCCGATGCAGACCAGACCGATGACGCCGTCCACCGCGGTGACGGTTGGCGCACCGGTGTCGGCCAGCCGGAGGGGGAGTCCCTTGTAGGAGCCCGGCGTCTGGGGGCCATCGTCGCCGCGATCGATCGGGAAGGGCTGGCTGGTGTCCGGCCCCGGCGGCGGCCCCTCCGGCGGCGACTCGGTGGTCGAGCTGCAGCCAATCAGGCAGAGGGTCATCAGGAGGCGTTGCATGGGGGCTCGATTCCCGGGACGCTGACAGCCGGACGGCCGCGCGGCCCTAACGTTAACCCGCGTCTCCGCCCTTGCGGGATCGTCACGTGGGGCGGATAGTTGGCGATCCTCGCCCGGGGCCCTGGCGGTCGGCCCTTCGGGTTCGTGCTCCGACCTCGTCTCAAGGCCGCCCAATGAAGCTCGCCCTGCCGCAGCCGCTGGTGCTCCTTCTTGGCGGCGTCGTGCTCGCCGCCCTGCTGACGTGGATTCTCCCGGCTGGCCAGTACCAGCGCCACCTCGATCCCGAGACCGGGCGGGAGGTGGTCGTCGCCGGCACCTACACAGGAGTCGAGGCGGCGCCGGTCGGGCCGGCGCAAGCGGTGCTGGCGGTCCCGCGCGGCATCGTGGCCGGCGCAGACGTGATCCTGACGGTGCTGTTCGTGGGGGGTGCCCTCGCGCTGCTCGAGGCCACCGGAGCGCTCGGCCGGCTGGTCGGGTCGCTGGTGGGTCGCACCCGCCGGCCGCGGGTGGTGGTCATCGTGGTGAGCCTGGCCTTCGCCTCGCTTGGCGCGCTCGAGAACATGTACGAGGAGATCATCGCCCTGATTCCAGTGGTGGTTGTGCTGAGCCGGGGCCTTGGCTTCGGGTCGGTGACGGCGATGGCGATGAGCCTGGGCGCTGCGGCGGTGGGCGCCGCCTTCGGTCCCACCAACCCGTTCCAGACCGGGATTGCCCTGCGGTTTGCGGAGATGCCGCCAATGAGCCAGCCGGGGCTCCGGTTCGGGCTGCTGGTCGTGGCGGTGGCGGTGTGGATCGCCTGGACGGTGATGATGACCTCGCGGGACGACGTGCGTCCCCCGGTAGCGCCCCTGGCGGTCGAGCCCGCTACCCGTCGCGACGCGGCGCTGCTGGCGCTGGCGTTGCTGCCCTTCGTGCCATACGTGATCGGGGTGCTGCGCTACGACTGGGGTTTCAACGAACTGTCGGCGCTGTTCCTCGTCGGGGCCTTCGCCATCGGCCTGACCGCCGGGCTCGGGGTGTCAGGCACGGCCATTCAGTGGCTCAAGGGGATGGAAGGCATGCTGGCCGCGGCGCTGCTGATCGGGGTCGCCCGCGCGATGAGCGTGGTGCTCACCGACGGCCGGGTCCTGGACACCATCGTGTATGGGCTGGCCGCCCCGCTGGCCCACGTGCCGGGCACCATGGCGGGCCTCCTGATGGTGCCAATCCACGCCGTGCTGCACGTGCCGGTGGTGTCGGTAAGCGGCCAGGCCGTGCTCACGATGCCGATCATGGCTCCGCTCGCCGACCTGCTTGGCCTGTCACGAGACGCCGCGGTGATCGCCTACCAGACCGGCGCTGGGCTGATGGACATGATCACGCCGACCAACGGCGCCCTGCTGGCGATGCTGTTCCGCGCGCAACTGCCGTTCGGGCGGTGGCTCCGGTTTGCGGTGCCCGGGGCACTGCTGGTGGCGGTGGTGGGGATGGTGGGAGTGGTGGTGGCGGGATAGACAGAGAGAGCAGAGGGCAGAGAGCAGAGAGCTGAGAGAGGAAGAGAGGTGGAGAGGAGGAGCCGTCCTCGTCTCTCTCTCTCTCTCTCTCTCTCTCTCTCTGCTACTGGCCGCAGTCGATCTCGATCGTCGTCTTTGGCGCGGAATAGTCGGGCGCGCCGGCGTACAGCTCCAGCCGGGCCTTCACCCAGGGACCGTTCGACTGGTATTCGAACCCGGCGGCGACACCGCTGGTCCGCGGCGATCCGAGGACCTTGCGGGTCAACTGGCGCTGCGAGCCATCCGCGCGCTCGAGCCAGAGGAGGAAGCTCTGGACCTTGTCGCTGCCCGTTTCCCAATAGAGCCGGGCTTCCATCTTGTCACGCTTGCCCAGTTTGCAGTACGAACCAACCAGCACCTGGGCGTCGGTGAAAGGAGCGCCATCGCCCTGGACGGCGGACTCGATGGCGAACAGCGGTGCCAACGCCACCGCGGGGCTGGTGGCAGGATCGTCGCACGCCAGCGCACCGATAGCCAGCGTGAGCACGGCCCAGCGACGCGAAGGGATGTTCGTGGTCATGGCGAGCCCTCTCCAGGCTGGGATTCCGCCGCTGCCGACAGTGGCGCGGACCCGGGTCAGCCTGCGGAGGGGATGAAGGCAGGGGCCGTACCACGTCAGTCCTGGCCGGCCACCGAGGTCGTAAGCCGCTGTCAGTAAAACGGATGGGAGAATGGGGTCGTCTTGGCTGTCGATGAACCAGACAGCTGCGGCAATGGCCCCCGTTGAATGCGCGCTCCACCCCTGTCGCCTGCGGTCTGCAGTCATGCCTCAGCGGGGTGGGGGCGGGAGGTACTCGCCGGGGATCGGCTGGCCGGCGCGTTCGCTGTCGTAGATCCAGCCGAGGATCCACCAGCGGGTCCCGTCCCAGTAGCACTGGATGCTGTCAATGCCCCGCTGCTGAATCGGGCCGCCGGGACGGTCGCTGTAGCCGTAGGTGCTCCACACGTGGGCGACCATCCCGAAGCGCTGCACCTCGCGGTGCAGC
>DASWBQ010000257.1:0-4710 GCA_036390535.1 Gemmatimonadales bacterium
CGGGCCAGCCACCGGGGCGTGGTCTCCCGCGACTTCGCCGACCTGATGAGCGAGGTGAGCGGCCAGGACCTCGACTGGTACTTCCGACAGGCGCTGACCCGGCCGGGCTACCCCGTGATCGAAGTGTCGACGCGGCACCGCGGCGATTCGGTCGACGTCACCCTGCGGCAGGTCCAGCCCGAGGCGTGGGGGCTGTTCCGGATTCCGGCGCTCGAGGTGCAGGTCGACCGGACCAGCGTCACGGTGCCCCTGACGGCACGCGAGACGGTCGTGGCCCTCCCGAAGGAGGGCAGCGGCCCCGCCGAGGTGAAGGTGGACCCGAACGGGTGGTGGCTGATGGACGTGAAGATGACGGGGGCGAGATGAGGCGGCTCTGGCTGGCGGGAGGGGTCGCGCTGATGGGCTGTCAGGGAGTTTCGCCTCTCACCAACAAGATCGCGGTGGGGGAAGAGCCGCTGGTGATCATGGTGGGCACCGGCGTCGACAACCAGATCGACCTCTTCGCCGGATCGCCCGGCGGCGGGGTGGCGCACCGGCTGACCTTCACCCGGAACGTGGAGTTCTCCCCCGCCATTCACCCCGGTGGTGCGGCGGTGGCCTTCCTGCGGCGGGCCACGGCCAGCGCCGACTCCACCACCTGGCTCTCGGTGATGAACCTCGTCAACGCCGCCGAGCGGGAGGCGGTGGTGCCGGCCGGCATCGGCCGTCCCCAGCGGGTGGGCTGGAGTCCCGACGGGACCCGGCTCTACGTGAGCGGCGAATACGGCTTCGCGGCCTCGGCTGCCCCGCCGGCCGCGATGGAGCTGACCGCGCTGGAGCCGGGGCACGCGGAGATCGCGGCGGCCGATTCGGCGACCGCCATCCTGCTGGGCAGCCCGCCGATCGCGCGGGTCGAGGCCTGCAGCGGCTCCTGCATCGCCACGGCCGCGCAGGCGATGTGCGTGGTAGCGCCCACGGGCGAACGGCAGGAACTGGGAACCCAGGTGCGCTGGCCGACCCGGTGGGGCGCCGACTCGCTCGGCTATTTCGACGGGGAACGGGTGATGGTGCGGCCGCTCGCCGGCGGGCCGGCCCGGGTGGTCGCCTTCACCCGGATGCCGAAGGAGGCGGGGATGCTGGCCTATTGGTCAAGAGAGGGAGAGAGGGAGAGAGGGAGAGAGTGAGAGCCAGACGGCCGTTCGTCTCTCTCTTTCTTCCTCTCTTCCTCTCTTCCTCTCTAGCTTCCAATAGCGCTCCACGCCGCATCCAGGGCCAGCTCCACATTGGCATGGTCTGCCGCCCACTCGCCCCGCGCCACCCGCTCACAGACTGCGCTGACGACCGCAATCCAGACCGCCGCCCAGAGTTCGGCGGTTCCCGGGCGCACCGCTCCTTCCTGCTTGCCCGACGCCACCAGTTGGACCACCGCCTCGCGGAAGCGGTCGGCGGCGCGGCGGGCCGGCTCGTCCAGCCGGTCCCGCTCCTGGTCGCCAAGCACGAACCGGATCACCAACGGAGCGGCCGCCGCTTCCCGCACCAGCCGGCGACCGGCGTGAGCCAGTCGCTCGCGGGCGCTCACCCGGGAGGCGGGCTCCTCCAGCACCGCCGCGGCAGCCTGCTCCCAGGCCTGCAGCGCCACGGCGGAATAGAGGGCGTCCTTCCCCCGATAGTGGCGGTAGATGGTCCCTTCGGCGATCCCGGTGCGCTCCGCCAGGAAGGCGGTGGTGGTGCCGTGATAGCCCCGGCTCACGAAGCCGTCGAGGGCCGCCGCCAGCAGCCGCGTGCGGGTCGCCTGTCCCCGCGTTCCCGCCGGATTCACCATTGTCCAATATTAGCCGGAACAGGGGCATGAAGCGCGCAGGGCGACCCGCTATCTTGGCTGGCGCCATGACCGAGGACACCCTGAAGACCCTCTGGGAAGACGCCGAGCCCTTCCCCGCGTTCCTCGAGCGAGTCGAGTCACAGCGAACCCTGTGGGACGGGGTCTACCGGACGGCCAACGTACCCGCGTGGGCGATCGAGGCCTTCGGGCAACTGCCCGGCGGTCTCCGGCTGCTGGTGCTGAACGCCGACTGGTGCATGGACTCCGCCAACACCGTCCCCCTGCTGGCCCGGCTGAGCGAGGCGGTGCCCGGCGTGGAGCTGCGGCTGCTGGAGCGGGACCGGTACCTCGAGGTGATGGACCGCTACCTCACCGACGGCTCGCGGTCGATCCCGATGGCGATCCTGCTGGACCGGGAGTTCCGCGAGCTGGGCCGCTGGGGGCCCCGCCCCGCCCCGTTGCAGGCCTGGGTCAAGGCCAACCGGAAGACGATCCCGCGGGACGGCATCATCCGGGGCGAGCGGCGGTGGTACGCGATGGACAAGGGGGAAACGATGTTCAGGGAGCTCTTGGCGGCGGCCGTTCGATAGAGAGAGTGAGAGAATGAGAGAGTGAGAGAGTGAGAGGGAGAGAGGGAGAGAGGGAGAGGGAAAGTAGCTGGCTGACACTCCACTTCTCTCCACTCTCTTTCTCTCGCCTTCTCTCTTTCTCTCTGCTTCAGAACGTCCAGCCCGTCCCCATGCTGAACAGGAACCCATCTGGCCCGCCGGCGAAGTTGAGGCCGAGCTGGGTGGACCGCAGGATCCGGAGGAAGACCCCTCCGCCGCCGCCGACCCGCAGGTCATTGGACTCCCCTTCGTAGCCTTCCTTGACCCGCCCGGCGTCGAGGAACCCCACCACCCCGACGGCGCCGAAGTCGGCGAAGTCGAGGATGGTCTGTCGGAGCTCGAGGTTGCCGAGAATCAGGTCGCGGCCGGCGTAGCGGCCATAGATGAATGAGCGGTGCGACTCCGGGCCGCCCATCACCGGAACGGCGCGCTCCCAGGTGCTGACCTCGTAGCGGGCGTCGAGGGTGGCGTCATCGGAGAGGTGCCGTCCCATCACCCGGCCGCCGAGCACCGCACCCATCCAGAGGGGAACGAAGCCGCGGGCGATGCCGTAGTAGCCGCTGTACCCTTCGCCGCCCGTCCCCAGCATCATCCCGCCCTCGACCAGCAGGCCACGCGTGGTGAGGAACTCGCTGTCGCGGGTGTCGAGCACCAGCGACACGCGCCCGGTGAGGTCGGAGCCGCCCGGGTCTATTGCGATCGGCTGGCAGAGCACCTCGGGCAGGCAGGGGGGTTGGAAGTAGTGATCGCCCTGGAACCGGGAGCTGCCGGGAAGGACCCGGAAGTCGGCGTTCACGAACGCCACGCCGACGTTCAGGTGCAGCGGGCCCACGATGGTCCGGGTCACGTCGCCCCGCGCCACGAACCGGGTCCGGCCCACCCGCGACTCGTACGGCTGGCCCTCGCCCGGGTTCTCCTCAGGGGTGTCGTTGCCGAGTCCGAAGTAGCCGAAGCGGTTCTCGCGGACGACGCCGGTCTCGAGCTGGAACCGCCAGCCGTCCACCAGCCCGGGCGCCTTGAATCGGGCCATCCCGGTGTAGCTGCCGTCGGCGTTCGCGCCGGCCTCGAGGGAGAGGCTCCCGTTGAAGGGGAACCGGGCCTCGTAGTCGGCGGCCTGGCCGTACTGGTAGTGGAGCACCAGCGACGTCTTGTCGTTGGGCCCCTTGAGGACGTAGGGGTAGTAGCTGGCCTTCCACGGTTCCTGCGCGGCCGCGATGGCCGGGACGGCCAGGGCCAGCAGCAGGAGGACGCGAAGGCCTCGGGAAGAAGGCATCAACGGTTCTGGTAGAGGTGGGCGGCGTCCTTCGAGGCCGCCTGGCTGCCATCGTGCACGGCGTACCGGCCGGGGAAGAGCATCGCGCTGCCGGTCTCGCCCCGCTTGTTGACGGCGTAGAAGCTCAGCTGGTACCGGGGCCGGCCCTGCTCGTCGAGCAGCCGCGGCGGGGTGAGCGCCACCACCCGCTTCAGGGTGGCGAGGCAGGCGTCGGTGGGTGACATCCCCTGTCGCATGTGCTCGACCGTGAGGAACCCGCCGCAGGCCATGATGTTGGCCTCGCCGAGTCCGGTCGATCCCGCCGCGCCGATCTCGTTGTCGGTGTACTGCCCCGCCCCGACGATGGGCGAGTCGCCGGCGCGGCCGGGGATCTTCCACGCCAGTCCGCTGGTGGTAGTCACCGAGGAGATCTCGCCCCGGTCGTTGACGGCGTTGAGGTTGATGGTGCCGGTGGGGCGGGCCATCCAGACCGGCTCGCTGGCCGGCACGTCCACCCAGTCGTCTTCGCGGCCGCGGTTGGCCCGCCACTTGAGCCAGAGCTGCCGCGACTCGGGGGTCAGGAGGTCCTCCTCCTTGAAGCCGTAGGAGAGCGCGAACCGCTTCGCCCCGTCGCCGACCAGCAGGATGTGGTTGGTGTACTTGAGCACCAGCCGGGCGACCTCGCTCGGCGTCTTGATCCCTTCGAGGGCCGCGACCGCGCCGGCCCGCTTCGAGGGGCCGTGCATGCAGGAGGCGTCGAGCTGTACCACCCCGTCGGCGTTGGGGAGCCCGCCATAGCCGACCGAATTGTCCTTCGGGTCCAGCTCCTGGATCCTGACCCCTTCGACCGCGGCGTCGAGGGTGTCGGTCCCGGCAACCATCAGCTCCATCGCCCGGGTCACCGGCGCCAGGGAGTTGTTGCTGCTGATCGCGGCGAACTTCGAGGCCTTGGGCCGGAGGATGAAGGGGGCTTCACTCGCCGTCTCGGCGGCCGCCGGGGTGAGGGCGCCGCCCGCCACCGCCGCCGCGGCGGCGCCCAGGAAGGACCG